>NZ_JBEXNL010000006.1:0-249729 GCF_040611135.1 Tsukamurella sp. NPDC003166 | reverse complement strand
GAACCCACGCTCACATCCGTTCGTGTGGGTCAAAACCGCGGAGGACATCCTCGCCAAGATCGACCGGAAGAAGACTTCAGCCACGCGCCACTAGGACTGATTGAGTGTTGTTGTACCGCAAAGGTATTCTTGAACGGGTATTCTTCCCAGAATCTTGACCCGACCTCTCTTAGCGGCGGCGGCGAGATGCGTCGGCCTCGATCCTGACATCACGGGGCTCCGGTAGTGCGTGTGCGTCGTGCGCTTGACTGGCGTTGAGAGCTACAGGAGCGGAATCGAGTAGCCGAGTTCCTCGAGTAGCAATCTCTGCAGTACAAGTCCGGGTGTAACCGACTGTCCCTGCGAGTCCTTCTCTGGACAGAAGAATACATCTCCCTGGAAGCACCACGGCGACTCCGGGCTTTCGACATCGGAGAACATTATCCCATGCTCACCTGTGAATGTCATCATCAGATTCGACGGATCGGGAATGTAGGGTATCGTAAATCCGAAACTTGAGTCTTCGTGGAAATCCTCAGCGTCGACACCGATCTCGGCAGCCCAAGAAATCAGGTTCTCCGCTTTCGTCACCTGATGTCCTGTGGTCCTAATCTCAACAGCAAATCCGTTGTGCAGCTCTGTGCAAAATGTTTGATACTCCGCCGCAACCTTACTGCCAATCGAGCCGGACACTGGTTTCTTAGGAAGGTATCCAACGCAGGCCGGCGGCGCGATATCATACTCCGGCTTGAACCGATACAGCACAATCGGCACAATGCTCGACTCAAGCTCGATGCCACCCAGAGCGACCTCGGCCGCTGACCGAATCTTTTCGGCGACTTCCGGAAATGATACGCTCCATATGTCCGCGGCAATAGCCGCGTTGGTGCGCACGTTCTCACCCAGCCTTCCCCACCATTCAGGCATATCGCCCGCCGGACGAACGTCAGTTAGGCGCCCCGGCAGCGCATTGGTAGGCTGGGAGTTGATCAGATCAAAAAGCTCGCTAGACGTCGATACGTCGCCCATCTCAACAATCCTCCAGTCTCCAAGATTTACTTCTGCCCACGCACTAACTTAACGGTTTCGACAAAGAGGCTCTTCGCGAACGTTGGGTCGATGGGGTTCGCGGCCGGCTTAGCATTTGGATCAGACTTTGCCTGTACAGCGACAACGTGCCGACCATCGATCCACCCCTTAAATGTGAAGGTGTCGATCGTCTGCTTCGCGTTGGTTTGCATGACGATTCGTGTCGCATCAACCCGAACGCCATCGATGTTTGGAATCTCATTGGGTGAGGTCGCCAACGCGAACGATCCGTCTGAGTATTCGTACGTCAATTCTTGGCAGGCAGCATCCGGGGCGGCCCTCGTGGGGGTTCCTTCGGGAAGAGTCTGAGCAGTGATCGTGTACTGGACACCCTTGGAGTATCCATTTATTGTTCGGACCCGCGTTCCGACCACTCGTGACGGATTGATAATCCCATCCACATACTTCTGGCAGGAGGCTGGAGTCACCTGGGGCTTCTCGCTAGATAGGAGCGCTCCAACATTCTCTCGCAACGTGATCTCGGCGCGGTTGTTGTCGACCTTTGATCCGGCAGGAAACATCCCTGCGGCTTCGAAGATCCTCGAGGAGTCGAATCCGCTGCCCGAGTCAGAGTGATCGGCTTCTGGCCAAGCCGCAACTATACCCGCGACAACGACTACCAACCCCACGGTAGCCGCGACAAACGCGTACTTCCATCGCCGTGCACTCTGGTCGGGCACCGAAGCTACTTGGTGCGCGCTCGTCTCATCTGACGGTTCTGCCTGTCGATCGTCCGTTCCGCCTTGATCCACCTGTGCGTACCTCCTCCTAGTAGCTGAAAAGCGCCAGTGCAGCGATCGCGACCACCCCTACGACAATAACCGCACCGCATGCCGCAATACACGCACCGACCGCCACGAGCGTCGGGACTGCCGGTAGCTCGATGCCAGTCCGCTCAGGCACCTGTACCGGAGCTGTTGTCGTGGGGGCTCCGCCGGATGTCGTAGGTGGTCTAATCGGCGCCTCGGTCGGCGTCGTCTCCTCAGTGCGGACGGGCGCCTGCGTTGTTGTCGGAAACTCAGTCGGTGTCGTGGGATACGGGGCTTGCGTCGTCGGCGTCACTTCTGTTGGCGTCGCCGTCGGTGCAATCGTCGTTGTCTCAAGGGGCACCGTCGTCGGATTCGATCCCGACCCATCGCCAGCGTCGGAAGGCGAACTTGGATTACTCTCGACGGATCCCGCCTGTCCGTGCTCTGCGATCGCCTCGGTGATCAGCTTATGAAGCTTCGGCGATACCGCGCGTTCTCGTCGGCACATCTCGGCGAGTTCTTCGACTGTGAACTCCCCATCAATTCGAGTGCTCGCGTTCCAGCCAGGCTTCTCTCCATATTCCGAAGCGAGACCATCTTGTTTCGAGCGGTTGGGAGAGTCTCGTACGAACATCAAGTTTGAGGGATTATCAGCGATCGCGACCTGGACATCCGGAGGTAGTCCTTTGAAGCCTTTCATCTGCCACAGTCGCTTCAGTGGAATTATGTGATCAATATCTGCACTCAGGCCGGCATTGGTACGCCTTTTCCCCAATGAAGTGTAGTTTGGCGCATGTTCGGCATCGTATCTGAACTGCTGATACTTTGCCTTGTCGCTTTCGTCATCAAACTTTCCGTCCGGCTTCGGACTAAACCACTCATTGTATTCACACTTCGCTGCTTCGCGCTTTTCCTTTAGGCGCTGTCGGCGCTCGGCTTCACGCTGCTCCCGTGCCGACAGCTCTGAATTCGTGTTGTCCTGCGAGGTATTCGACGGTTGCTGGTTGGGTGGCTGAGCGGGCTGTTGCTGGCCTTGGTCCCCGTTGAAGATGGGTTTGCCGTTTGCGGGCGGGTTGGGGATGTTGGGGGACTGGGCGTTTGGTCCGGTGTTCCCTGAGTTCCCGGTGTTTCCCGTGTTGGGTGAGACTGCCGGATCGGGCGCAACCTGACCTGGATTCACGGGCGCCTGCGGGGCAACCTTGCCTGGAACGGCGCCTTGCTGTCCGGAGCCGCTGCCGGTTCCCGGTCCAGTCCCGGGGCCTGGGGGCCATCCGGGCCCGTTGGGGTCGGCGACTGCCGCGGGCACTGTGTACTGCGGCACCAGGATGTTGCCGGTGATTGCGACCATGAACACGAGCAGTGCCGCAATCCACGGCACGGCCTTCCAGCGCGGCTTCCCCAGGCTCATGACGCTCCTCCGGGCCCGTATCACGCCAGATGATCGGCGGGCCGAGAACCTGTCGTGTAGGCGCGTGCCAGTACATTGGTCGGGTGATCGCCGATGCGTCCGGGCGGGATGACGAGTACGCCGAGCACCTCATTGCCGCTGGCGACGGTCCTCGCCTGCCCGACTGGGTTGCGGAGCACATGGCTCGCGAGCGCGAGTGGTGGCGGCGGTGCGGGGCAACGAAGGCGCCTGAGCACGCAGGTGTAGACAACTGGGCGTTTGCCGACGGTCACCGTCGACAGTCCCTCGTCGTAGAGAACTGCGGCCTGTTCGGCCATCTGCGGGGTTACTTTCGACACATACTCGTGCCGTGGCGTGATGCCAGCTTCGTGCAGGTGCTTGCGAATCGTCTGGATGTGCATGCCGTGGCCGCGGACGAGGTCACGGATCGATGCCCCCTCGCGGTACGCGCGAACCAGGGTGTCGACTTCACCCTTGGATGCCCGGTGAACGGTTCGCGGTCTGGTCGAGGGCTTCGCCCGCTGTTCGGTAGGGGTGCGCCGGTAGTTTAGGAGCCTTGTTAACGAGCGTGGTGGGTTTGAATCTTCCCTCCACAAGCGCACCGATGCGGTCACCGGTCGCGGTAACGCTCCAGGAGCCGTAGCCAGACCTCGCTGATCGTCGGATAGGCCGGCACCGCGTGCCACAGCCGCGCGATCGGGACCTCACCCACCACGGCGGTCGTGGCGGCGTGCAGGAGCTCGGCCACCGCGGGGCCCACGAGCGTCACGCCGATCACCACGCCCCGGCTCTCGTCCACGACCATCTGCGCCCGCCCGGCGTAGCCGTCCGCGTACAGGCTCGCGCCGGCCACCCAGCCCAGGTCGTAGTCGACCACCGCGATGTCCGTGCCGGCCCTCCGCGCCTGCGCCTCGGTCACGCCGATGGCCGCGACCTCCGGGTCGGTGAAGATCACCTGCGGCACCGCGGCGTGGTCGGCCGTCGCGGCGTGCGCGCCCCACGGCCCGTCGTCGACGCGCTCGCCCTTCGCCCGCGCCACGATCACGTCACCCGCGGCCCGCGCCTGGTACTTGCCCTGATGGGTCAGCAGCGCACGGTGATTCACATCGCCCGCCGCGTACAGCCAGTCGAAGCCCGCGACCAGCATCGTGTCGTCCACGGCGAGCCACGACCCGGGCTCCAGCCCGACCGTCTCCAGCCCCAGGTCGACGGTGCGCGGCGACCGCCCGGTGGCCGCCAGCACCTCGTCGGCCACGACGGTCCGCCCGCCGGAGGTCTCGATCGTGACCTCGCCGTCCGCGCGGGTGACCCGGGTCGGCGACTCGCCGGTCACGATCTCCACGCCCAGTGCGCGCAGCCCGTCCGCGACGGCCTCGCCAGCGAAGGGCTCGAGGTTCGTCAGCACGCCGCTGCGCGCGATGACGGTCACCGCCGAACCGAGCGAGGCGTACGCCGTGGCCATCTCGGTCGCGACGACGCCGCCGCCGACCACCGCGAGCCGCGCCGGCGCCGTCTTCGCGCTGGTTGCCTCTCGGCTGGTCCACGGCCGCGCCGCGCGCAGGCCCTCGATGTCGGGCACGGCCGCGTCCGTCCCGGTCGCGACCACGACGGCGTGCCGCGCGGTCAGGGTGGTCTCGGCACCGTCGGGTCCGGCGACGGTGACCCGGCGCGGCCCCGCGAGCCGACCGCGCCCGCGGATCGTGGTGATGCCGGACGCGTGCGCCCAACGGACCTGGCCGGCGTCGTCCCAGTCGTGGGCCACGGCGTCGCGTCGGGCGAAGACCTCGGACGGATCCAGCGCCGCCGGTCCGGCGAGCGCGCCGCGCACGTGTTGCGCCTCGCGCAGGGCCTGGCCGGGGCGGAGCAGTGCCTTCGACGGCATGCAGGCCCAGTAGGAGCACTCGCCGCCGTACAGGTCGCTCTCGATCAGGGCCGCGGTGAGCCCGCCCCGGACGGCGCGGTCGGCCACGTTCTCGCCGACCGGCCCGCCTCCGATCACGATCACGTCGTAGGTCGTCTCGTCCATCGCGCACCTCCTCGGACCACCGTAGTGCGGGAGCCGGAAAAAGGAGATGCGGCGGCGTGCGGCCTCCGGCTACGCTGGGCTGGACCGTGACAGGCCCTGAGGAGGTGAGACCCGTGAACGTTGCAACGATGTCGGTGCTCCCTCCGAACCACGGCTGAACGAGGTGTCATCACCAGGAGCGCCGCGCAGGCACTCCTGAAAGGCACCGCCATGAACGATTCCTCTCTCACCCTGCAGCGCGCCGACGACGGTGACTGGCTCGCCGTCGATGCCGATGGCCAGGTCATCGGCCGCGGCGGGACCTCGCGAAGGCCCGGCTTCATCAGCGTCGACGCCTGGAGCGCACCGGCCTTCGACCTGATCGCTGCGGCGATCCTCGCCGAGCTGCCCCTGCCGCTGCGCACCCTGGTCGCCGCCGGCGACGGCGAGCTCCTGGCCGCCTGGCGCCGCCACGGGTTCACCGAGCGCCGACGGGAAGTGCTGTACCGCATCCCGTTCGACCCCGACGGGCCACCCCCGCCGATCGCGGATCTGCCCGCGGTGCGCGCGGTCCGGCCGCACGCGGGACGGCCGACGGCCTTCCTCGCCGCGGATGTCGACGCCGCCGACCGGGCGACGATCGACGCTCTCGAGGCCGCGGGCGGATCCGCCGTCGAGACCACGGTCGAGCTGGTGCGGGCATGACGAAGACAGCGCGCGGCATCGAGGCCGCAGGCACCGTCGTCGAAGGACTGCGGAACGCGACCTTCCGGGTCGAGCTGGACAACGGGCACGTCGTACTCGCCCACATCAGCGGGAAGATCCGGAAGAACTACATCAAGATCGTGCCGCTCGACCGGGTGCTCGTGGAGATCAGTCCCTACGACCTCACGCGCGGCCGGATCCTGTTCCGATACCGCAGCTGAGCCCGTCGCGCCGCGGATCGGTCAGGAATCGAGAAGCGCCGGGAAGGTGCAGCTCATAGCGTTGCAGGCATGACGACAACAGTTTCCACCCCGGTCCGTTCCCTCACCCTGGAGGTCGCCGATCCGGCCGCCGCCCGGGCCTTCTACGACACCGCGTTCGGCCTCGGTGAGCGACTGCGCGTCGCGCCCGCCGAGGGCGATTCCAGCGGCTTCCGCGGCTGCGTGGTCTCGCTCGTCGTGGCCGAGCCCGCCGTCGTGGACTCCTTCGTCGCACCCGCCCTCGCGGCGGGCGCGACGGAGATCAAGCCCGCGCGGAAGTCCTTCTGGGGCTACGGCGGTGTGTTCCGCGCCCCCGACGGCACGATCTGGAAGGTGGCCTCCTCCTCGAAGAAGAACACGGGCGCCCCGCTGCGCGTCGTCGACGACGTGGTGCTGTTGCTCGGCGTCGACGACGTGGCCGCCACCAAGGCCTTCTACGTCGAGCACGGCCTCACGGTGGCGAAGAGCTTCGGCCGCAAGTACGTCGAGTTCGACGCCGCGCCCGGCGCGGTGAAGCTCGCGCTGTACGGGCGGAGGGCCGCGGCGAAGGACGCGGGCGTGCCCGCGGAGGGCAGCGGCTCCCACCGCCTGCGCGTCGACGGTGGGCTCGGAGCCCTCACCGATCCGGACGGCTTCGTCTGGCAGTGACTCCGCCGAACCCCGTGCTCCGAAGATCACCTCACAGGTGATCTTCGGAGCACAGGTGCCGCGGTGATCGGGGTACTCTGGCCGCTGGCGGTGATTCGGCCGCCCTGCACCGGCAGCGCCACGTCACGGCGCCGCGAATGAAACTCTTTCTGATGAACGGGGCGTCCGCCCCGCAGCGGTGAATCCGCACCGGCCGCGCACGCCGCAGCCCCAGACTCCAGCGATCGCGCTCCTCGGGGAATGGCGCGAGCACGTCGAGCGGACCGAACAACGTGTCCGCGACGGTGACTACGGCTATAGCACGGGGTGTGAGTGCTGCGACGGCTACGTGCTCACGGACGCACGGGATCGCCTCGAGAGCATCATGCGCAACGGCGGTCGCAGAGCTCGGCGACTGCGCGTCGCGGTCGAGGAGCTGGATCGCCGGTTCCTTCTGGTGACCGTGGAGGACCCGTACTCCTGGCGGTCGCAGTCGTGGTGGCACCGCCGGGTACCGCACGGCTGATGGTCGAGGCGGCCCGCCGGGGCCGGCCGGGTGGCTACCATGAGCGGCGCATCGGGCAGGCCGGCGTCGTGGGCGCCGCGGATCGGGACGGGAACGCATGGCAGAGATCGACCTCGGCTCCGCGGGGACCGACCGTGATCGGGCCATCGAGGCGCTTCTCGGCGGCCTGGCGGACGCCATCGATCCCGACCGCCTGAGCGACGAGATCCTCGAGGCGATCTACACCCGCGTCGAGGAGTTCGCGGAGGACGGCGACGAGGACCTGCGGCGCATGACCGGCACCGTCGCCACGCGGACCCTGCACGACGTGTGGCGCGGGCTGCGGCGGAGCCACCGGACCGTGCCGCTCGACCCGCCGCCCGTGGCCGTCGCCTGGCCCGCCGAACTGGTGCACCGCGGGATCGAACTGCACGCGATGCTGCGCGCCTACCGACTCGGCCACGAGATCGTCGAGGCGGCCTGGCAGACCACGATCAGCCGGCTCGAGGCCGACGACGACATCCGATCCGAGGCGCTGCTGCGGGCCTCCCGGTTCTTCTTCGCCTACGTGGACGCCACGTCGGTGCAGCTCACGCGCACCTATCTCGACGAACGCGCCCGCCGCGACCGCGGCGACGCAGTGCTGCGCGCGGAGATGATCCGCGAGCTCCTCGACGGCGGATCGGTGCCGGCGGACCGGGCGTCGGCGGCGCTGCGCTACGACGTCAGCGGCACCCATGTGGGGTTCATCGTGTGGATGGAACCGTCCGAGCCCGACGGCCGGCACGCCGTGACCCTGGAGTCCGTCGCGGCGCGCGTCGGGTCCGTCGTCGGTCGCGGGGGAGAGGTCATGCTCGTGCCCGTGGGCAACTGGGTCGTGTGGGGGTGGGCGCGGGTCATCGCGCACGACCTCGACCGTGTCCGCGCGGAACTCGTCGTTCCCGACGCGGTGCGCGTCACCGTCGGCGATGCATCGCCCGGCATCGACGGTCTGATCCGCACGCACGACGAGGCCACCGCGGCACGCCGCGTCGCGCGGTTCGCGGGGAACCGGAACGAGCGGGTGGTGTTCCACCACGATGTCGCGCTGCTGGAGTTGCTCACCGCGGATCCCGTTGCCGCGCAGCGGTTCGTGCGCGCGGAGCTCGGCCCGCTGACCGCCGACGACGAGCAGGCGGCGCGGCTGCGCAGCACGGTGCAGGTCTACCTGGACGAGAACCTCAGTCCGATCCGGACGGCGCGACGGCTCGGCGTCAACAAGAACACGGTGGTGAACCGGATGGAGAAGGTCGAGGACCTTCTCGGCCACGCGGTGCTCAGCCGCCGGCGCGAGATCGAGGCCGCCCTCCGCCTCGCCGCGGCGGATCCCGTCGCCGACGACTGACCTCCGCGCCCGCTCTTGCCGGGGTGGCTCCCCGCACCAGTCGCGGCTCCTCACAATGGCGCGGCACACCATTGTGAGCCCCGCCACCTGCTCATAGCGTTGTACGCAGGCCGAAGCAGCCCCGCAGCGGCCCCTCGCCCGCACGGCGAGCACGGAGCCCGCGAGTACCGCCGGGAGATCAGCACGGAAGAGGGATGAACCATGTTGACAGTCACCTTCGTCGAACACGACGGCACCGTCCACGACGTCGACCTCGTCGAGGGCGAGTCGCTGATGGAGATCGCGACGAGCAACGGCGTCCCCGGCATCGACGGTGACTGCGGCGGCGAATCCGCCTGCGGCACCTGTCACATCATCGTCGATCAGGAATGGATCGGCATCACCGGCAAGCGCTCCGACGACGAGAGCCAGATGATCGAGATGTCGCCGGAGTGCGTGCCGAACTCGCGTCTCGCCTGCCAGGTACGGGCCCAGGCCGAGCTCGACGGGATCCTGGTGCACCTGCCCGAGTACCAGATGTAGCGCCCGGCATCGCACTCCGACAGTCCAGCAGCACGAAGACTTCCCACCATCGCGACAGGCGGTCGAACTTCCATGAACACCACGGACAGCGTTCTCGAGCGGGCCAAGGCCCGGGTTCTCAACAAGGTGCAGTCGACGGTCCCCGTCGACCGGCAGGTACAGGCGGCGCACCTGCTGGACCGAGCCAAGCGCGCTACCGGCATCAGCAAGCAGTTGACCTTCACGGAGCAGCCGATCCCGGACCCGGCGGACGTGGCGATCACCGACATCGACGTCAGCAACCCGTTCATGAACCGCCAGGGCATGTGGTACCCGTACTTCGCCCGCCTCCGCGACGAGGCACCGGTGCACTACCGGGCAGAGAGCCCCTTCGGGCCGTTCTGGTCGATCACCCGCTACGACGACATCCGCGCCGTCGACACCGATCCCGAGACCTTCTCGGCGGAGCCGTACATCGTGCTCGGCCAGCCGCCGCTCGACGTCCAGATGTTCATCGCGATGGACCCACCGAAGCACGACGTGCAGCGCAAGGCGGTGCAGGGCGTCGTGGCGCCCAAGAACCTCAAGGAGATGGAATCGCTCATCCGCGAGCGGGTTCAGGAGGTCCTCGACGGCCTGCCGGTCGGCGAGCCCTTCGACTGGGTCGACCGCGTATCGATGGAGATCACCGGCCGCATGCTGGCCACGTTGCTCGACTTCCCGTACGACCAGCGGCGCAAGCTGACCTACTGGTCGGACACGATCAGCGGCTCGTCCGAGGGCACCGGCGGGACCACTGATCTCGACGACTTCTACACCGCCACCGGCGATATGGCCCGCGCCTTCATGGCCCTCTGGTACGACAAGGCCGCTCGCCGCGAGGCCGGCGAGGCGCCCGGTTTCGACCTGATCACGCTGATGCAGACCTCGGAAGACACGAAGGACCTCATCGAGCGCCCGCTGGAATTCCTCGGCAACCTGACGCTGCTCATCGTGGGAGGCAACGATACGACGCGCAACTCGATGTCGGGAGGCGTGCTGGCGCTCAACCGCTTCCCGGACGAGTTCCGCAAACTCAAGGCCGATCCGTCGCTCATCACGAACATGGTCTCGGAGATCATCCGCTGGCAGACGCCGCTCGCGTACATGCGCCGGGTCGCCACCCGGGACGTGCACTTCCGCGGGCAGTTCATCCGCAAGGGCGACCAGGTCGTCATGTGGTACGCGTCGGGAAACCGCGACGAGCGCCAGTTCGAGAACGCCGACGACTTCGTCATCGACCGCAAGAACGCCCGCAACCACATCGCGTTCGGCTTCGGCGTGCACCGCTGCATGGGCAACCGCCTCGCGGAGATGCAGCTGCGCATCCTGTGGGAGGAGCTGCTCGCGCGCTTCGAGGACATCACGGTCATCGGCGAGCCCGACTACGTGCAGTCGAACTTCGTGAAGGGGTACGAGAAGATGATGGTCACCCTCACTCCCCGTCGCACGGACGACGCGGAGGAGGCGTCCCGATGAACGACGAACGGTTCCCGAAGCCCGAGCGGGTCGTCATCGTCGGCGCCGGGCACGCGAGCGCCCAGCTGTGCGCGAGCCTGCGCCAGGACGGATGGGAGGGGCGGATCCTGCTGATCGGCGACGAGCCCTCCCTGCCGTACCAGCGCCCGCCGCTGTCGAAGACCTACCTCCACGGCACCACGACGCTCGACGACCTGCTCATCCGCAAACCCGACTTCTACGCCAAGGAGGGCGTCGACTTCCGGCAGGGGCGGGTCGTGGGCATCGACCGCGAGGCGGGCACCGTCGACCTCGCGGACGGCGAGAGCGTGCGCTACGACGAACTCGTGCTGTGCCTCGGCGCCCGGCCGCGCCGGTTGGACCTGCCCGGGGCCGACCTCGACGGGATTCACTACCTGCGCGACGCCGCCGACATCGGGGGCATCCGCGAGGACACGGCGACGGCGCGGCACGCCGTCATCATCGGCGCCGGCTACATCGGGCTGGAGACCGCCGCGTCGCTGCGCAAACTGGGCATCGAGGTGACGGTGATCGAGGTCGCGGACCGGGTGCTGCAACGCGTCACCGCACCCGAGGTCTCGGCGTTCTACGACCGGGTGCACCGCGAGGAGGGGGTCGACATCCGCGTGGGCGCCGGCGTCACTGGCCTCGAGGGGCGCGACGGGCGGGTCACGGGCGTTCGCCTGTCCGACGGTGAGCTCGTCCCCGCCGAGCTGGTCATCGTCGGCGTCGGCGTGGTCCCCAACGTCGAACTCGCGGAGGCGGCCGGGCTACCGGTCGACAACGGCGTCGTCATCGATGCATACGGACGCACGAGCGACCCGCACGTCTTCGCCGCCGGGGACTGCGCGAGCTACCACGACACCCGCTACGGCCGCCGGCTGCGGCTGGAGTCGGTGCCGAACGCGATGGAGCAGGCCAAGAGCGTCGCCGCCGCGATCTGCGGCGGGCAGAAGGAGATCGCCGCGCTGCCGTGGTTCTGGTCCGATCAGTACGATCTGAAGCTGCAGATAGCGGGCCTGAACGCGGGGTACGACGAGATCGTGCTGCGCGGCGACCCGGCCGACGGGCGCGGGTTCGCGTGCTTCTACTTCGCGCAGGGCCGTCTCATCGCGGCGGACTGCGTCAACCGGGCGCAGGAGTTCATGTTCAGCAAGCGCGCGATCGCGCAGGGCCTCGTCCCGGACCGTGGGCTGCTGGCGGACCTGGAGACCCCGCTGAAGTCCCTCCTGGAGGCCCAGCCCGCCGGCTGAATCGCTGCTGGCAGGATCGAGCCGTGAACCGCTCCACCGAACTGGCGCTCGGCGTCCTCGCCGACGAGGTCCTCGGCGACCCGAGCCGCTACCACCCGGTGGCCGGGTTCGGCTCCGCGGCACTGGCTCTCGAGGCCAGGATGTACGCACCGTCGAAGCTCCGGGGCGCCGCCTTCACCGCGATCCTCGTGGGCGGCGCCGCGGCGCTGGGCTTCGCGGCGCGGAAGATCCCCGGCGCCACCGCGATCGGCACGTGGGCCGTCGTCGGGGGAGCGGGACTGCGGACGGTCGGCTCGACGCTCGGCGCCGACCTCGAGCGCGGCGATCTCGCCGCCGCGCGAGCCCTGCTGCCGAGCCTCTGCGGCCGCGACCCGTCGGTCCTCGACGCTGCGGGTCTGGCCCGTGCGGCAGTCGAATCCGTCGCCGAGAACACCTCCGACGCCGCGGTCGCACCGCTGTTCTGGGGCACCGTCGCCGGCCTCCCGGGGCTGCTCGCGTACCGCGCGGCGAACACTCTCGACGCCATGGTCGGCTACCGCAACGACCGGTACGCCGACTTCGGCTGGGCGTCCGCCCGGCTCGACGACGTCCTCAACTACGTGCCCGCCCGGCTGGCGGGTGCGGTCACCGTCGCCCTGGCCCCGACGGTGGGCGGGGCACCGTCGGACGCCCTGCGCGCATGGCGGAACGACGCACGCGAGCACCCGAGCCCCAACGCGGGCGTCGCGGAGGCGACAGCGGCCGGCGCGCTGGGGCTGCAGCTCGGCGGCCGCACGCAGTACGCGCACGGCGTGGAACTGCGGCCCGCCCTCGGCGACGGCCGGGCACCGGAGCCGCGCGACCTGCGCCGGGCGGCGACCCTGTCGCGGAACGTCGAGTTCGGCGCGCTATTGGCTACTGTCCTTTGCGTCCGTACCGGTCGGCGAGCCTGGCGGCGCGGGCGGCTTCGGGCGTGATCTCGGGCGCCGCCGGGGTGACCTCGGCACCGTCGACCGGGGCCGAGGGGTCCGCCGTCCCCGCCTCGAAGACCGCCTTGTCCTCCCGGCGGCGCTTGACCTCGGCCCACACGAAGTAGCCGATCGCGAGCGGCGCCATGATCCCGAAGGCCAGCCACTGCAGGCCGTACGACAGGTACGGCCCGGCGTCGAGCATGGGCAGCGGCACGGGGTCGAGGCCGCCGGGCTGGTCGTCGCTGAGATTGAGGTAGCCGGGGGCGAAGGCGATGCCCTGCACCGGGCCGATCGCGGCGGGGTCGATCGCGAACACCTGCAGGTAGCCGCCCTCGGTGCGCGGGCCGCGCGCCGGATCGGTCTGCTCCGGGGCGCGCACGCGGGCCTGGATCGTCACGACGCCCGACGGTGGCGGCGCGAACCCGGGCACCACGCCGCCGGTGGGCGTCGCGACGAACCCGCGGTCCACGAGGTAGGTCGCGCCGTCGTTCGCGGCGAACGGGACCAGCACCTCGTACGCGGGCTTGCCGTCCTGATTGCGGAGCCGGGCGAGGGACTGCTGGTCCGCGCGGTACTGCCCCGTGAGCATCACCTTGCGCCATTCCGCGTCCCTCGGGACCGCCGTGCGGCCGCCGAGCAGCTGCGCGGCGGGGACCGGAGCGGCGTTCACCGAGTCGGCGATCTGCTGGTTGCGGTGGCTGGTGGAGGTGTTCTTCCCCAGCTGCCACGGCGCGAGCACCGACCAGCACAGGGCGGTGAAGGCCAGCGCGGCGACGGCGAGGGCGATCCACCGCGGCTGGAAGACCACCTTGACCCAGTTAGGCAAGGCGCTCTCGCGTCCACTCGATCATGCCCGGCATCGAGGCCTCGACCTGCGCCAGCGTGGTGCGGAAGTCGTCGTGATCGCCGTAGAACGGGTCCGGCACGCTCTCGTGCGAGGCGTCGGGGTCGAAGCTGCGCAGGAGCCGGAGCCGCTCGTCGGGAACGCCGAGACCGCGCAGCGGAGCGACGTGCGAGCGGTGCAGCGCGACCACCAGGTCGGCGCCGAGATGGTCGTCGGTGATCTCCGCGGCGCTGTGCGCGGTGGGGTAGCCCGCCCCGGCGAGCACGTCCCGGGCGCGGGAGTCCGCCGGGCTGCCCTCGTGCCACCCCTGGGTGCCGGCGCTCGTGACCCGGACCGCGGCGGCGAGCCCGGCGTCGGCCACCGCCTGCTCGTAGACGATCCTGGCGATCGGCGACCGGCAGATGTTGCCGGTGCACACGAACGTGACATGCAGCGGAGTACTCACCCCACCATCTTGCCCGACCGCGGTGAGCCGCGAATCCGCCGTGGTCCGCCACGACCCGCCTACGCTGACAGGCATGGTGCTGGCTGAGGTCATCGAGATGCTCGATCAGGCGTATCCGCCGCGACTCGCGGAGGGGTGGGACAGTGTCGGACTGGTGTGCGGGGACCCGGCCGCCGAGGTCGAGCGGGTGCTCGTCTGCGTGGACGTCACGGCCGACGTGGTCGAGGCCGCGCTCGCCCGCGGCGCGCAGCTGATCATCGCGCACCACCCCCTGTTGCTGCGCGGGGTGGACACCGTGGCCGCGAGCACCCCGAAGGGGGCGCTGATCCACCGGCTGATCCGCGGCGGTTGCGCCCTGTTCACCGCACACACCAACGCGGACCGCGCGCGGGGCGGCGTCAACGACGCTCTCGCTGCCGCGCTCGGCCTCACGGTCACCGGCCCCGTCGAATTCCTGGACACGCCCCTGCCGCTGGACCGGTGGGGCGTCATGGTCCCGCCCGCGCAGGCGGACGAGGTCCTCGCCGCGATGTTCGACGCCGGGGCGGGTGAGGTCGGGGAGTACTCCGAATGCGCGTGGCGGGTCGACGGTGCCGGCCAGTTCCGGCCCGGCGCGTCGGCGGATCCGGCCGTCGGGACGACGGGCGAGCTGACGCGGGTCACCGAGACGCGGGCCGAACTCGTGGCCGCGCGCAGTCGCCGCGCCGCGGTCCTGGCTGCGCTGCGCGCCGCGCACCCCTACGAGGAGCCGGCGCACGACGTGATCGAGCTCGTGGGCGGCGATCGGGAGTGGGGCCTGGGCCGCGTGGGCACCCTGCCCGAGCCGATGTCGCTGACCGCGTTCACCGAGCACGTGGCGACCGCGCTCGGTGCGCCCGCCCGGGCCGCAGGCGATCCCGACGCGCTGATCCGCACCGTCGCGGTGTGCGGCGGCGCGGGCGACTCGCTGCTGGGCACCGTCGCGCGGCTCGGGGTGGACGCCTACGTGACGGGCGACCTGCGGCACCACCCCGCCGACGAGCACCTGCGTGCGGGCGGACCCGCGCTGATCGACGCCGGGCACTGGGGCACCGAGTTCCCCTGGTGCGGAGCGGTCGCCGAGCTGCTCTGGCCCTTCCTCGACGTCGCCGTGCACGAGCCCCCCACGGATCCGTTCACGGTGCGCGCCGCGCCGGCGGCGGATGCGTAGAGTGGCGCAGATGAACGCTGATCCGGCCGCTCAGAAATCCCTGCTGGACCTCGCCGGGGTCGACGCGGAGATCTCCCGGCTCGCCCACCGCACCACGCACCTGCCCGAGGACGCCGAGATCGCGGAACTCGAGAAGCGCGCGACCACCGAGCGCGACGAGTCCGTGCGCGTGTCGATCCTCGTCGAGGACCTCGACCGGGACATCGCCAAGGTGGAGAAGGAGGTCGAGCAGACCCGCCTGCGCGAGCGCAAGGACCGAGAGCTCCTGGCCGCCGGCGCCGTCCCGGCGAAGCAGCTCACGGAGATCGAGCACGAGCTGCGCGGCCTCGAGCGTCGCCAGTCGGTTCTCGAGGACGAGGAGCTCGAGCTCATGGAGAAGCGCGAGGCGGTCGAGCTCGACCAGCAGCGCGCCGAGGCCACCGTCAACGCCACGAATGACGAGATCGCCGCCGTCGCCCGCCGCCGCGAGGAGGCGATGAAGGACATCGCGGTCGCGCAGGCCCGCACCGCCGCGTCCCGCGCCGAGCTCGTGGCGACGCTCCCCGAGGACCTCGCCGCCGAGTACGAACGGTGCCGGGCCGCCTCGGGTGCCGGCGCGGGGCTGCTGCAGGCCCGACGGTGCGGCGCCTGCCGTCTCGAGCTGGACCGGGGCTTCCTCGACGCCGTGGCGCGCAAGCCGGCGGACGAGGTGGTGCACTGCGACGAGTGCGGCGCCATCCTGGTGCGCACCTTCGAATCCGGCCTGCCGCAGGGCAAGCCGGAAGAGTGACCGGCGCACAGCAGCGCGGCGGCTGGACGGTCTCGGCGCACGATCCCACCCGCCTGATCCTCCTGCGGCACGGCCAGACCCCGGCGTCCGTCGGCCGGCTCTACTCGGGCCGCGGCAATCCGTCGCTCACCGACCTCGGCCACGAGCAGGCGAACGCCGCCGCGGACCTGTTGCGGGGCACGCACATCGACGCGATCCTGTCGTCGCCGCTGGACCGCGCCCGGCAGACGGCCGATGCCGTGAACGCGGGGCGCGGCCTGACCGTCGAGATCGAGGACGGGCTGATCGAGACGGACTTCGGTGCGTGGGAGGGGCTCTCGTTCGGCGAGGCCCGCGAGCGCGACCCGGAACTGCACGGCCGCTGGTTGGGGGACACCTCCGTCGCGCCGCCCGGCGGCGAGAGCTTCGACGAGGTCCACGCGCGCGTCACGGCTCTGCTGGCGCGGGTCACCGTCGAGCATCCCGGCCGCACCGTGCTTCTGGTCTCGCACGTGACCCCGATCAAGACGATCCTGCGGATCGCGCTCGACGTCGGGCCGCAGCTGCTGTACCGGCTGCACCTCGACCTCGCGTCGATCTCGATCGCCGACCTCTATCCGGACGGCGGGGCATCGGTGCGGCAGGTGAACCGCACCGCCGGGCTCTGAGGGCCCGCGCGGCGGGGTATCCTGGTCGGCGCGGACGAGCTGACCGGGCGGCCGCGGCATCGGGAACGGCTGGGCGACCAGTACGCCCGGGTCGAGGAAAGTCCGGACTCCACAGGGCAGGGTGGTTGCTAACGGCAACCCGGGGTGACCCGCGGGACAGTGCCACAGAGAACAGACCGCCCGGGCTCCGGCCCGGGTAAGGGTGAAACGGTGCGGTAAGAGCGCACCAGCGCGGCGGGTGACCGTCGCGGCTCGGTAAACCCCACCCGGAGCAAGGTCGAAGGCGCCACCGCACGGTGGCGCTGCGCACGTGCACGAGGGCTGCTCGCCCGAGCGTGCGGGTGGACCGCTCGAGGCACCCGGCAACGGTGTGTCCAGATGGATGGTCGCCACCCCGGCGCAGCGATGCGGCGGGGGACAGGATCCGGCTTACACGTCAGCTCGTCCGCCCACAATCGCCGCATTCGCGTGGGGGCTCGCGCGTCGGACCGGCGCTAACCTGGTCCGATGGACATCTCCGTGCTCTCCTGCGGCCTCCGTGGGCACGTCACGTACGCACCCGACGAGGCGGATCTGCGGGACCGCGTCCGCACCGACACCCCCGAGGGCGAGGCCTGGCGCTGCCTGCGCTGCGACGACTTCGTCGTCGGCGATCCGCACGGCTCCGGGCCGGCGGGGCAGGCACCGTCGGTCCCGCGCGGCCGGGCACTGCGGGACGAGCTGATCATGCGCTTCCTCGCGGTCGAGCGGGTGCTCCGCGGCCTCGTCTTCGTCGCCGCCGGCGTGGTGGTCTGGCAGTTCCGCGACTCGCGGGTGCACCTGCGGGAGGTGTTCCGGGAGAAGCTGCCGGTGCTCAGTCAACTGGGCTTCAACGTGGGCGATTCGAAGATCGTGCACACGGTGGACAAGGCGCTGGGGCTCTCCGGCACGGCCCTCATGTGGATCGCCGTCGCCCTCGTGGCCTATGCGGCGATCGAGCTCATCGAGGCCGTCGGCCTGTGGCTCGGCCACCGCTGGGGCGAGTACTTCGCGGTCATCGCGACCTCGGCCTTCCTGCCGCTGGAGATCTACGAGATCAGCGAGAAGGTCACCGTGCTGCGGGCCGGCGCGTTGCTGATCAACGTCGCCGCGGTCGTGTGGCTGGTGTGGAGCAAGCGGCTGTTCGGGGTCAACGGCGGCGCCGCCGCGTATCGCGCCGAACGGGAAACGGAGAGCATCCTGACGGTGCGGCGCGCGGGCGAGTAGGTTGCAACCGTGACCGAACCGACCGCCCGCGAGGCCGTGATCGCGCTGCTCGAGACCCTGCCCGGATCGACCGTCGAGACCATCGCACCCGGAGCGCTCGCCCCCGACGGGGTCACCCCGATCCCCGAGATCGCCTGGGGCGACACCTTCGTCTACTCCACGCCGAACGGCGAACCCGGCGTCATGCCCTATCTGACGATCATCACCAAGGACTACCCCGACGACGAGCTCTCGCGCCTGGACCGCCCCGGCGCCTTCCGGCTCAACGCGAACGTCGGACGCGAAGCCTTCGCCGAGGTGATCGGCTACCCGCCCGCCGAGCACGCCGCGCGGGCGGGGGAGTGGGACTACGCCGCCGACGGTGCCGTGATCCCGCATCCGCTGTACGCCAAGCTCGGCTGGGTGTCGGTCGTGAACCCCGCTACCGGCCCGGAGGTCGCCGCGCTGATCGAGCGGGCGCACGCGCACGCGACAAATCGGTAGAAACCTGTCAGTGGGGCGAACTACCGTTGCCCCATGACACACGGTGAGAGCGGTGACTGGGCGATCGAGGCGATCGGCCTGGTGAAACGATTCGGTGACTTCACGGCGGTGGACGGGGTGAGTTTCCAGGTGCCCCGGGGATCCGTCCTCGGCGTGCTCGGGCCCAACGGCGCCGGGAAGACCACCACCGTGCGGATGATGACCACGCTGTCGCCGCCCACGGAGGGCACCGCGCGCATCGCGGGGTTCGACGTGATCGAGAACCCGATCGAGGTGCGCCGCCACATGGGGCTCACGGGGCAGGCCGCCACCGTGGACGAGATCCTCACCGGGCGGGAGAACCTGGCGATGATCGGCGGGCTGTACGGCATCCGCCGCGGGGTGCTGCGGCGGCGCAGCGCGGAACTACTCGACCAGTTCTCCCTGACCGCCGCCGCCGATAAGCAGGTCAAGGCGTACTCGGGCGGCATGCGCCGCCGCCTCGACCTGGCCGTCAGCCTGCTCACCGCGCCGCCCGTCCTGTTCCTCGACGAGCCCACCACCGGCCTCGATCCGCGGGCCCGCTCCGAGCTGTGGGACGTGCTCCGCACGCTGGTCGCGAACGGCACCACGCTGCTGCTCACCACGCAGTACCTGGAGGAGGCCGACCAGCTCGCGGACGAGATCATCGTGATCGACAAGGGCCGGATCATCGCGCAGGGCACCCCGCTGCAGCTCAAGGAGCGTGCGGGCGCCGCCAGCCTGGTGCTCACGGTGTCCGGTGCGGCCGATCTCCCGCAGGCCCGGTCCATCCTGGCGCAGCTGGGCGGCGAGGTCTTCGTCGACGAGGGGGCGCGGCGGGTCAGCAGCCCCGCGGGCGGCCTGGACGACGTGAACCGGGTCGCCGCGCTGCTCGCGGAGAGCGGGATCGGCGTGGACGACCTGGGCCTCTCGCGTCCCAGCCTCGACGACGTCTTCCTCTCGCTCACCGGTCGCCGCACCGAGACAGGCACCACGAGCGCCGAGGAGGCATCCGCATGACCGCCACCACCGAGCCCGGCGTCGGCGGCGTCGAGACGCATCAGACCAGCCTGTGGCACCAGTCCTGGATCATGGTTCGCCGCAGTATGATCCACACCAAGCGCATGCCCGAGATGCTCTCGGACGTCACGATCCAGCCGATCATGTTCACCGTCCTGTTCGCGTTCGTCTTCGGCTCCGCCATCCCCACCCAGGGCGTGTCCTACCGCGAGTACCTGCTGCCCGGCATCCTGGGGCAGACGATGGTGTTCACCTGCTTCGTGGTGGCGGGCGGCCTCACGACGGACCCGGAGAAGGGCGTCATCGACCGCTTCCGGTCGCTGCCGATCAGTCGCTCGTCGGTCCTCATCGGGCGCAGCATCGCGAGCCTGCTGCACTCGTCGATCGGCATCGTCGTCATGTGCCTGACGGGCCTGGCCATCGGTTGGCGCATCCGCACGAACCCGGTGGACGCCGTGCTCGGCTTCCTCGTGCTCCTGATGTTCGGCTTCGCCATGATCTGGTTCGGCATCCTCGTCGGCTGCATGATGCAGTCGATCGAGGCGGTCAACGGATTCATGTTCGCCACCATGTTCCCCATCACCTTCCTGTCCAACGCCTTCGTGCCCACGGAGGGCATGGCGCCGTGGCTGCGGGCCATCGCCGAGTGGAACCCCGTGTCCTCGCTGGTCCAATCCATGCGCGTGCTGTGGGGCAACGACATGCCGCTGCGGCCCGGCGCCCCCTCGTCCCTGGAGCACCCGGTGCTCGCCACCGTGGTCTGGTCGATCGCGCTCACCGCGGTGTTCGCGCCGCTGGCCGTGCGCGCGTTCAACAAGCGGACGGTGGACTGATCGCGTCCTAGGCGACAGGAGCAGGACTGAACGCGCCCCGGTACCGTGCGGCGGGGTGCGAGTCGGGGAGGCGGTCGTGGCCGAACAGCTTCCGGCGCAGCGTTCCCGGGGTGTACTCGCGCTGCGCCAGGCCGCGTTCCTGCAGCACGGGCACCACCTGCTCGGCGAAGTCGACATAGCTTCCGGGTAGTTCGGCGTTGACCAGGTTGATCCCGTCCACCCCGGCCGCCCGCCACTGTTCGAGCCGGTCAGCGATCTGCTCGGGCGTGCCCACGATCCTGCCGTTCGTCGCCGTGTAGTGAGCCACGTCCCGCAGGGTCGCGGGTCGGTCCGTCACGACGTCCTTGATCCAGCCCACCACCGACTGCACCCCCTCGGTCTCGATGTCACCCACGGGCGTGTCGAGGTCGTCGCGGCCGAGGTCGATACCGATCGAGCCGGACATGTGCGCGAGCTGGGCGTCGTAGTCGATCCACTCGTCGAGCTCGGCGGCCGCCCGAGCCGCTTCCTCCTCGGTGGAGGCGGGCACGACGTACAGCCCCTGGAAGAACTTCAGGTCGTCTGCCGATCGTCCGTGGCGCACTGCCCGGGCGCGGATGTCGGCGGTGTCGCGGCGTGCGGCCTCGGGGTTCGCCGTCACGATGAACACCGCCTCGGCGTTGCGGGCCGCGAACTCTCGCCCGGCCTCGGAGGACCCGGCCTGGAACAGCAGCGGGCTGCGCTGCGGCGACGGACTCACGAGGTGGGGACCCTCGACCGAGTACCGCTCTCCGCGATGATCGATCCGGTGCACCTTGTCGTAGTCGGCGTGGATGCCCCGCTCCGCGTCCTGCACCAGGGCGTCGTCCTCCCACGAGCCCTCCCACAGTTTGTAGGTCACGTCGACGTACTCGTCCGCCCACCGGTACCGCTCGTCGTGCTCGGTCAGGCCTGGGAGCCCGAAGTTCCGGGAGGCGTTCGGCAGGTAGTTCGTCACGATGTTCCATGCGATCCGGCCCTTGCTGGCGTGATCGAGGGTCGAGATCCGTCGTGCGAAGTTGAAGGGATGCTCCTGCAGGATGGATGCGGTGAACGCGATCCCGAGGTGTTCGGTCGCGTACGCGATCGCCGACGCGAGGACCGACGGGTCGTTGCTCGGCACCTGCAGGCCCGCCTCGAAGTACCGCCGCTCGTCCCCGCGGTACGGGGCGTACAGCCCGACGACGTCGGCGAAGAAGATCGCGTCGAACTTCGCCGCCTCCAGTGTCCTCGCCAGGTCCACCCAGTGATCGAGGTCGTTGAAGTCGCGCTGGCGGGCGGTCGGGCGGCGCCACGTGCCCTGCACGATGTGTCCGGTGGTGTTCATCACGAAGGCGCTGAAACGGAGGGGGCGAGGAGCGGTCATCCCTCGATTCAACGAGCATGGGCCCGCCTTCTCAACAGTTGCGACGGCCCTGAGCCGAAGGCCTGTGCAAGACTCTGCACGTGATCGGAGAACCCCTGCCCCCGCGCATCACCGAGCCCGGCCGCCGCGCCGAGCTGCTCGACAGCGGCGCCATCTACACCGCCCAGCGCTCCGTCCGGGGTGACGCCGTCAGCCCCGACCGCCGGCTCAAGTTCGACGGGGTGGCCCGGTACCTGCAGGACACCGGCCAGGACCACCTGCGCCACGTCGACTACGAGGACATCCACCCGTACTGGGTGGTGCGGCGCACCGTCATCGAGATCCTCGAGGGCGGCGAGCAGCCCGACATCCTCACCGTCGAGCGCTGGGGCTCGAAGATGGGCTCGCGCTGGTGCAACGTGCGGATCGGTATCGACGGGCAGAAGGGCACCCGGATCGAGACCGAGGCCTTCTGGATCAACTTCAACATCGACACGCTCACCCCGTCGGCTCTCAGCGACACCTTCCTCAGCACCTTCGGCGCCGCCGCCGAGCCCGGCGTGTTGCGTTGGAAGCAGTGGCTGGACCCGAAGCCGCACCCCGATGCCGTCGAGGTGCCCTTCCTGTTGCGCGCCGCCGACCTCGACATCATCCAGCACGTGAACAACGCCGTGTACTGGACGGCGCTGGAGGAGGCGCTGGCCACCCAGCCGGACCTGCGCGAGCGGTTGCCGCTGCGCGGCATCGTCGAGCACAACTCGGCGCTGCAGCTCGAGGACGAGCCCCGGCTGCTGGCCCACCGCGACGGTGACGTGCTGTACGTGTGGTTCATGGCCGGGGACCGCACCGCCGCGGCGATGAGCGTCGAGGCGCTGCCGGTCGAGGCGGCGGAGTAGGCGCGTGCCCGGTATCCCGATGCGCGGCCCCGTCCTGTCGAGCGCCGTCGACTTCGGCGCGGTCCGCACCGAGTTCGAGTTGGTCGAGGAGTTCCCCGCCGAGGCGCAGGCCCAGGCCGACGCTGCGGCGGACCGGCTCGCCGCGGGGCGCGCGGACCGTCGGGACATCGAGTTCGTGACCATCGATCCGCCCGGTTCCAGGGACCTCGACCAGGCCGTCCACATCGCGGCGGACGGCGACGGCTACCTGGTGCACTACGCGATCGCCGATGTCGGCGCCCTGGTCGAGCCCGGCGGCCCGCTCGAGGCGGAGACCCGCCGACGGGGCCAGACGATGTACCTGCCGGACGGCTCGGTCCCGCTGCACCCGCGCTCCCTGTCGGAGGGCGCGGGATCGCTGCTGCCCGACCAGGACCGGGCCGCCGCGCTCTGGGAGATCCGGCTCGACGCCGCGGGTGAGGTGCGCTCCGGGACCGTGCAGCGCGCCGTGGTCCGCTCGCGCGCCCGGCTCGACTACGCCGGGGTCCAGGCGGATTTCGACGCCGGCCGGGTGCACCCGAGCGTCGCGCTGCTGCCCGCGGTCGGCGAGCTGCGCGCCCGCTGGGGCCGCGCGCACGGCGCCATCGACCTGCGGCTCCCCGCCCAGGAGGCCGTGCAGGGCCCCGACGGCTGGACCGTGCGGATCGAGCCGCGCACCGACTTCGACGCCCACAACGCCCAGATCTCGCTGCTCACCGGCGTGTGCGCGGCCGCGATCATGCTCAAGGCCGGGGTCGGGCTGCTGCGCACCCTGCCCGCCGCGCCCGCCACCGCGGTCGAGGAACTGCGGCGCACCGCCGCGGCCCTCGGGCAGGACTGGCCGGCGGATGTTCTCGTCGGCGACTTCCTGGCGGGCCTGGACGTGAGCACCCCGCAGGGACTCGCCGTCATGACGGATGCGGCGCGACTGCTCCGCCGCTCCGGCTACGCCGCGTTCGGCACCGACGCCGCGCCGCAGCCGGCCGAGGACGCCGCGCACGCGGGGGTGGGTGCGCCGTACGCGCACGTCACCGCCCCGCTGCGCCGGCTCGCCGACCGGTACGCCACCGAGGTGTGCCTCGCCACGTGCGCCGGCGAGCCCGTTCCCGACTGGTCCCGCGGCGCGCTCGACGAGGTCGCCGAGATCATGCAGCGCACCAACTCGCTGGCGAGCAAGGTGGATCGGGCGTGCATCGACCTCACCGAGGCGGTCATCCTCGCCGACCGGGTGGGGGAGGACTTCCCCGCGATCACGATGCGCGAGGACCAGGTGCTGCTCGACGATCCGGCCGTCATCGCCGCCTGCACCGGCAGGCCGCCGGAGGGCGCCCGGGTCACGGTTCGCCTGGAGACGGCCGACGTTGCCGCCCGAAAGGTGTCCTTCGCGTACGAGAAGCGCTAGCGTGGGGCGATGAGCCGTCGTCTCGTCCTCATACCCGCTCTGGCAGCCCTGGTCGCGCCGCTGGCGCCGGCCCTCCTCGCCGCCCCGGCCTCGGCCGCGCCGACGTGCGCGGACTACACCTTCATCGGCGCCGCCGGCTCGGGCGAGGGACGCGAGGCCGGTGGCCTGGGCCCGACGGTGAACTCCGCGGCGCAGGCCTTCGCGGCTCGGGCCCGGGCCGCGGGCACGACGGTGGCGATCCGCCCGATCCACTACCCCGCAGCGCCCGTGCCCACCGGTCTCGACAAACTCGGCGGGTTCCTGGCCAGCATGAACACGGGCGCGGCGAACACGCAGGGCGATGCGGACATCGTCATCAAGGCCTGCCCGTCGACGAAGATCGTGCTGGTCGGCTACTCCCAGGGCGCCGCCGCGGTGCACCGCGCCCTGCAGCGCCTCGGCGACAAGAAGCAGATCGTTGCCGTCGGCCTCATCGCCGACCCGGACCGCATCCCGAACGACACCACGCGCTACCTGGGCACCGCCCCGCGGACGCAGGGCATGGCGCAGGCCTCGGCGATGATCAGCGGCGCGAACCCCGCACCGCTTCCGGCGCGCATCGGCGGCCGCACGATCACCGTCTGCAACACGGGCGATCCGGTGTGCCAGTGGACCGGCAACCTCGGCGACACGGTCGTGGACTCGCACAGCTCGTACTCCGGCGCCGACATCGGCGGCAGGGTGGCCGCCATCGCCGGCCTGTAGCCGCGGCGCCCCTAACGGAGCCTGCGGAGCAGCGCGGGCAGGCTGTCGCGGGCCTGCGCGGCGCGCCACTCCTCGACGGCGTCGACCCGGCCGAGCCGGAACGCGATCGCCGGGTCGGTCGTTTCCGCCGCCAGGCCGGCGATCGCGTCGCGGGCGATCGTGGCGTCCTGGAACTCGCCCAGCCGGTTCTGCACCTTCGCCAGGCCCTTGACCCCGGACCGCAGGTCGCCGCGCACCACCGGGTCGACGACGGCCGACGCGTAGCGCAGCCGCTTGGCGTGCTTGCGGATCGCGTGCACGTCGTGGTCGGTGCACGCCGGGTCGGCCAACAGGACGACGGACTGCCGCGCGAAGGACCGGATCCGCTTGTCCAGCAGCGGCGCCAGGCTTTTCACCGCGGGCTGCTCGGCCCGCGCCCGCAGCGGCGGGTCGGCGATGAACGCGTCGATCGCGTCCAGCAGCACGAAGTAGCGGTCGGAGTCCAGCGCCAGGTCGACCCGGCTCCAGCCGCGGGCCTCCGCCGCGTGCTGCCGCTGGGCCAGCGCCGCTCCGGCGCCCCCGAACTCGCCGCCGGCGTCGAGGGCTTCGAATCGCTGCGCCAGCACCTCGGCGTCGCGCACGGCGCCGAGGATCGACGCCAGCAGCTTGAGCTCCGAACTCAGCGCGGCACGCGCGGGCCCGTCGAAGAACCCGGAGAACTCGGTGAGCACGCTGCGCAGCTGTCGCGTGGCGATGCGCATCTGGTGCACCGAATCCTCGCCACGCGCACGGACTCTCGGGTCCTCCCACAACAGCTTGTCCCGGTAGGCCGCCAGCGCGGCGGTCAGCAGCTGCCCGGCCGTGGCGTGCGCGATCTTCTTCGGCAGGTCGACGGGGCGCCGGGCAACGTCGGCGTCAATGGCGCGCGCCAGCTTCGACGCGGCGTCGGGACGCTCGCCGCCCGCGGCGCGCAGCGCCTTGTCGACGGCGAGCGCCGTCTTGCGCCCCAGCGCGGTGTCCGGCACCTCGAACTCCCACTCGCGCCACGTCTGTTCGGGGCCGTCGGGGAGCAGGGAGACCGAGTGCACATGGTCGTCGACGAACTCGCCGAGGAGCTCCCCGTCGACCGCGTGGCAGTAGGTCGTGTGCCGCTCGTTCTCGACGATGGCGATGGGGGCGAGAGCGCGCCCGCGCACCAGGGCGCGGACGCGCTTGACCAGATCCTCCGGAACGTCCTCGGAGGTGCCCGCCGGGACGTCGCCCGCAGGCGCGCCGGCGGGCGAGTCGCCGAGGGGCACGGTCACCTCGCGACGGTCGGCACCGTCGGGCAGCTTGAGGTGCCACCCGTCGTCCTTGCCGCCCGTGCGGCGGCGCAGCGTGATCCGATTCGCGGCCAGGTCCAGGGCGTCGGTGTCGTAGTACACCGCCACCAGGTGGAAGACCTCGTCGGTCGTGACGTGGTCGACACCGGTCACCGCCGTCAGCGCGGGCGCGACGGTGTCGGCAGCGACCTCGTACTTGGTCTCGATCTCACGCTGCTCCGGCATCGGTCAGCCCTTCGCGAATCGGTCGGTGGCCTCGATGAGCGCCGAGCGGATGCCCGGCTCGAAGGCCGAATGGCCGGCGTCCGGCACGATCACCAGATCGGCGGTGGGCCAGGCGCGGTGCAGGTCCCATGCGCTGCGCGCCGGGCACACCACGTCGTAGCGGCCCTGCACGATCACGCCGGGGATCCCGGCGAGGCGATCGACGTCGCGCAGCAACTGCCCCTCGTCGAGGAACCCACCGTGCACGAAGTAGTGGTTCTCGATCTGGGCGAAGGGGATCGCGAACCGCGGGTCGTCGGCGTCCGCCGAACTCTCCGGGGTGTTGATCAGGTGGCTCGTGCTGCGCTCCCACATCGACCAGGCCTTCGCCGCGCGCAGCGCCACCGCCTCGTCGCCGCTGTGCAGGAGCCGGTGGTAGGCCGCGATCTTGTCGGCCGACGGTGTCCGGTCCGCCTCGTCGAGCGGGGCCAGGTAGTCCTCCCAGTTGTCCGGGAAGACGTGGGAGGCACCGTCGTTGTAGTACCAGTCCAGCTCGCTGCGCCGCAGCAGGAAGATCCCGCGGAGCACGAGCTCCGTGACCCGCTCCGGGTGGGCTTGCGCGTACGCCAGGCCCAGCGTGGAGCCCCAGGAGCCGCCGAACACCTGCCACCGGTCGATGCCCAGGTGTTCGCGGATCCTCTCGATGTCCGCAATGAGGTGCGGCGTGGTGTTCACCGCGAGCCGGTCGGCGAGCGAATCGCCCTCTCCGACGGACGGATCCGCGATGTGCGGCTTGGACTGCCCGCATCCGCGCTGATCGAAGACGACGATGCGGTACACCGCCGGGTCGAAGAAGCGCCGGCACTCGGGGGAGGTGCCGCCGCCCGGCCCGCCGTGGATGAACACCACGGGCTTGCCCGCGGGGTTACCGCTCTGCTCCACGTACACGAGCTGGCCGTCTCCCACGTCCAGCAACTCCGTGCTGTAGGTGTCGATGTCGGGGTAGAACTCTCGCATCAGAATCCGTGCTCCGGTCCGGGGAACTCGCCCGAGGCGACCTCCGCCACGTACTCCTGGGCGCCGCGCAGCAACTCGTCGCCGATGTTCGCGAACTTCTTGACGAATCGCGCGGTGCGGCCGCGGTTGAGGCCGGAGAAGTCCTGCCACACCAGCACCTGGCCGTCGCACCGATTGCCCGCGCCGATCCCGATGGTGGGGATCGCGATCTCCTTGGTGACCTGCGCCGCCACGTCCGAGGGCACCATCTCCAGCACCACGGAGAAGGCACCGGCGGCATCCACGGCCTTCGCGTCGAGCCGGATCTTGTCGGCCGCCTCGTCGCCCCGTCCCTGGACCCGGTTGCCGCCCAGCGAGTTCACGGACTGCGGCGTGAACCCGATGTGCGCCATCACCGGGATGCCGCGGCGCTGCAGGAACTCGATGGTGGGCGCCATGTGCACGCCGCCCTCGAGCTTCACGGCCTCGGCGCCGGCCTTCATCAGCTTCGCGGCGCTGCGGTAGGCCTGCTCCGGCGACTCCTCGTAGCTCGCGAAGGGCATGTCCGCCACCACGAGTGCGTACTTCGTACCGCGGCGCACCGCGGCCGTCATCGCGGCCATGACGTCCAGCTCCATCGGCAGCGTGGAGTCGAACCCGTACACGGTGTTCGCTGCGCTGTCGCCGATGAGCAGGGCGGTGACGCCGGCCTCGTCGAAGATCGAGGCGGTCATGTGGTCGTAGCTGGTGAGCATGGCCCACTTCTCGCCGCGCTCCTTGAGCTCGGCCAGGTGGTGGATGCGCACCTTCTTGCGGGGCGGCCCGGCGGGATCGGGCTCGGCGCCGGATCCTCCTCCGTACAACGGGTTCTCGCTCATGGATCTCTCCCTTTCACAGTCCCAGCCGGTGTCTCCGGTCCGGGCAGTCCCAGGTCCGGCGCTCAGGCCGGGTCGTGCCAGCGGTTCGTCACGGGCATCCGTCGATCGCGGCCGAAGGCCTTCGGCGTGATCTTGGGGCCCAGCGGGTACTGGCGCCGCTTGTACTCGGCGCGGTCCACGAGCCGGGCCACCTTGCGGATGAGCTCGGGCTCGTATCCCGCTTCGGCGATCTCCGCGACGCCCTGGTCCTGCTCGACGTAGCGGCGCAGGATGTCGTCGAGAACGTCGTAGTCGGGCAGCGAGTCGCTGTCCTTCTGGTCGGGCCGCAGCTCGGCCGACGGCTCCTTGGTGATGGAGTTCTCGGGGATGGGCGGCGTCTCGCCGCGTTCGACCGCGACCCCGTTGCGCCACCGCGCCAGCTCCCACACGAGCGACTTCTCGACGTCGCGGATCGGGGCGTAGGCGCCGACGGCGTCGCCGTAGATCGTCGAGTAGCCCACGGCCAGCTCGCTCTTGTTGCCCGTGGCGAGTACGAGGTGGCCGTCGAGGTTGGACAGCGACATCAGGGTCATTCCGCGACAGCGGGCCTGGATGTTCTCCTCGGCGAGGCCGGTCAGATGCAACTGGCCGACGAAGGACTCCACCATGTGCTCGATCGGCTCGAACCGGAAGTGGATGCCCATCCGCTGCGCCTGATCGGCGGCGTCGTCCTTGGAATGGTCGGAGCTGTACTTCGAGGGCATGCCCACGCCGTAGACGTTGTCGGCGCCCACCGCGTCGGCGGCGATCACCGCGACCAGGGCGGAGTCGATCCCGCCGGACATCCCCAGGCCGACGGTGCGCCCGCCCACCTTGTGCACGTAGTCGCGCGTACCGGTGACCAGCGCCGCCCAGATCTGCGCGAGCTCATCGAGGTCGGCGGAGGGGGCAGGTCCGGCCTGCACCACCACGGAGGGCCGCGCGGGGAGGGACACGGTCTCCACCGCCCAGCCGTCGACGGCCGCAGCGGCGTCGCGGCTCAGCGCGGGGACCTCGGTGACGGTGGTGGCCTCGACGAACTGCGGTCCCGGCGCCCAGTCGGAGCCGGGGTGGGCGATGAACGAGTCACCGTCGAAGACGAGCTCGTCCTGCCCGCCGACCAGGTTGACGTAGATGATCGGCGCGCCGGCTTCGGCGACCCGGGCGGCGAGGATCTCGCGCCGCTGCGCGGGCTTGCCCACCTCGAACGGGCTGGCGTTGAGGCAGAGCACCGCGTCGACGCCGAGCCGGCCCAGCCCGGCCACGGGACCGTCGGGCCACCAGACGTCCTCGCAGATAGCCAGGCCCAGCCGGACACCGTCGACGTCCAGGACCACGAGCCGGTCGCCGGGCGTGAACCAGCGCTTCTCGTCGAAGACCCCGTAGTTGGGCAGGAAATGCTTGTCGTAGCGCGCCACGAGCTCGCCGCCGTGCAGTACGCCCGCGGCGTTGCGGGCGCCGCCGGTGGGGTTCGTGCTGGTCTCGGGGGCGTCCGGGTCGCGGTCGAGGAAGCCGACGACCACGATGAGGTCGCCGCAGCCCGCCTCGTCCAGTGCGCGGGCGAGGCGCTGCACGGCCTGCCGGGAGTCGACGGCGAAGGACCGGCGCAGCAGCAGGTCCTCGACGGGGTAGCCCGTGAGGGCCATCTCGCCGAAGACGGCGACCTGCGCGCCGCTCTGGGCTGCGTCCCGGGCGGCGGCGGTGATGCGGGTGACATTGGCGTCCAGATCACCCACGACGGGGTTGATCTGGCACGCCGCGACACGAAGGGGCGTCATGGCTCAACCCTAGCGTCCCGGGAACCGCGCCCGCCGCGTGGCAGGATCGTCAGGGTGAAGGCCAGGAAGCTCCCGTTCGCCGCGCTCGCGGTCGTGTCCGTCGTCGCCCTTGCGGGATGCTCGGTGCAGATCGGGGGCAGCCCCGCACCGTCGGACAGGTCGACGGTGAGCGGCGGTTCCGCCGGGCCCACGAGCACCGTCGCGGGCGCTCCGTCGGGCCTGCAGAAGTACTACGGGCAGAAGCTGTCGTGGGGGTCGTGCGCCGAGATGGCACGGACCGACGACATCGACGAATACGACAAGACCAAGCTCGAGTGCGCGCACCTCACCGTGCCGATCGACTACAACGATCCGGGGTCGGGGGAGACCGGTCTCGCGGTCGCGCGGGTCAAGGCCACCGGGCAGAAGCAGGGCTCGCTGCTGATGAACCCGGGCGGCCCCGGCGGTTCCGGCGTGCAGCAGGTGGCCGGTAAGTCGCTGGAGGCGGGCAAGCTGCCCATCGCGCAGACCTTCGACCTGGTGGGTTGGGACCCGCGCGGCGTCGGCGCGTCCTCGCCTGCGGTGAAGTGCTTCAGCGACAAGCAGCGCGACGAGAACCGGCTCTCTACCATCGGCTTCGACAACTCTCCCGCGGGCATCACCAAGCAGGAGGAGTTCAACAAGTCGCAGGCGAACCTCTGCGCGGAGAAGATGGGCAAGAAGTTCCTCGAGCACGTCGGCACCGCGGACACCGTGCGCGACCTGGACGTGCTGCGCGCCGTGCTCGGCGACGAGAAGCTCAGCTACCTCGGCTACAGCTACGGCACGTTCATCGGCGCGATCTACGCCGAGACCTTCCCCGAGAAGGTCCGGGCCATGGTGCTCGACGGTGCCGTCGACCCGGCGCAGGACCAGATCACCTCCAACGTGCAGCAGATGGCCGGATTCCAGACCGTGTTCGACGACTGGGCCAAGGACTGCGCGAAGTACCCGACCTGCCCGGTGGGCACCGACCCGTCGAAGGCCACGGAGCGCTTCCAGCAACTGACCCGCCCGCTCATCGACAAGACGGTCCGCGGCCAGGGCGGCCGGCAGCTGAGCTACAACGACGCGACCACCGCCACCATCCAGGCGATGTACGCCACGCAGCTGTGGGAGCCGCTGCGCCGCGGCCTGACCGGCCTGCAGAAGGGCGACGGCTCGCTCCTGCAGCGCATCGCGGACCTGTACCTCAACCGCGACGAGCTGGGCCACTACTCGCCGATGATGGACGCGAACACCGCCATCAACTGCGTCGACGGTCCGGCGGTCACCGATCCCGCGGATCTGTCGCGCCTCGACTCCGGGATCCGCAAGGCCGCTCCGTTCCTCGACGACGGCCGCGGCACCGGTCGCGCGGCGAAGGGCACCTGCGCCTTCTGGGCGGCGGCGCCCACGCTCAAGCCGCACGAGGTGCACGCGGTCGGCGCACCCAAGATGGTGGTCGTCTCGACGACGCACGACCCGGCGACGCCCTATGCGAACGGCGTGAGCCTGGCCAAGCAGCTCGGCGCCTCGCTGATCAGCTTCGAGGGCAGCCAGCACACCGTCTCGCTGGAGGGCAACGCGTGCGTCGACGGTGCCATCGGCGCCTACTTCCGGGACCTCACGACCCCGCCCGCCGATCTGCGCTGCACCGCGTAGGTCTGGGCCGCAGATACGAGCTTCTCGACATCCAGCAGGAATATATTTTGTGAGTGGACGGTTGGTTCCAGGCATGAGCAACCAGAAGATCGTCCTGACCCTCGGAGCCAACGGGCGCATCGCGCGTCACGTCGTGAGCGCGCTCGCCGACAGCGATGGCGTGCATCAGCGCCTGTTCGTCCGCAACGCGGCGAAGCTGACGGACGTGCCGGCGAACGCGGAGGTCGTGGTGGGCGATGCCACCGATGAGGCGTCACTTCGGGCCGCCGTCCGCGGTGCCGACGTGGTCTACGCGAATCTCACGGGCGACGACATCGACGTGCAGGGCGAGCGGGTCGTCGCGGCGCTGCAGGCCGAGGGCGTGCGCCGGCTGATCTTCGTCGCCTCACTCGGGATCTACGACGAGGTCCCCGGGGCGTTCGGCGAGTGGAACCGCGCGATCATCGGCGAACCCCTCAAGCCCTTCCGCCGCGCCGCTGACGCGATCGAGGCGTCGGGGCTCGACTACACGATCCTGCGTCCGGGCTGGCTGGACGACGAGGCCGCGATCTCCTACGAGGTCACCGAGAAGGGTGAGGCGTTCCGGGGCACCGTCGTGTCGCGGCCCAGCGTGGCAGCCCTGATCACCGCCATCATCAACGACCCCGCGCTGCACTCGAAGGGCAACATCGGCGTCGACCGGCCTGGCACCGATGGTCCCAAGCCCTACTTCATGTAGCTCGCGCCGCCCGGCCGTCGATGAGCTTCGCGGGATGTAACACGCAGTTAACACCTACTCGCTTAGGGTCGTCAGCATGGATCGGCAGCAGGAGTTCGTGCTTCGCACCATCGAGGAACGGGACATCCGCTTCGTGCGGCTGTGGTTCACCGACGTTCTCGGATACCTCAAGTCCGTCGCGATCGCCCCGGCGGAGCTGGAGGGAGCGTTCACCGAGGGCATCGGCTTCGACGGCAGCTCGATCGAGGGCTTCTCCCGCGTCTCCGAGGCGGACACGGTCGCGAAGCCCGACCCGTCGACCTTCCAGGTGCTGCCGTGGACGAGCGGTGACGGGGAGATGCACTCCGTCCGCATGTTCTGTGACATCGCGATGCCCGACGGTACGCCGTCCTGGGGCGACAGTCGGCACGTGCTGCGGCGCCAGCTCAATCGCGCCGCCGACCTCGGCTTCTCCTGCTACGTGCATCCGGAGATCGAGTTCTACCTGCTGCAGAAGGAGCGGGGCGAGGGCGGTATGCCCGTCCCCGCCGACAACGGCGGCTACTTCGACCAGGCGGTCCACGAGGCGGCGCCGAACTTCCGGCGCAAGGCGATCGAGGCGTTGGAGGCCATGGGCATCTCGGTGGAGTTCAGCCACCACGAGGCCGGGCCCGGCCAGCAGGAGATCGACCTCAGGTACGCCGACGCGCTGTCCATGGCCGACAACGTGATGACCTTCCGCTACCTCGTCAAGGAGGTGGCGATGGCCGAGGGCGTCAAGGCCTCGTTCATGCCCAAGCCCTTCAGCGTGCACCCGGGCTCGGGCATGCACACGCACATGAGCCTGTTCGAGGGCGACTCCAACGCCTTCCACGACCCGGACGACGAACTGCAGCTCTCGGCGACGGGCAAGGCCTTCATCGCCGGCATCCTGCACCACGCGCCCGAGATCTCCGCCGTGACGAACCAGTGGGTGAACTCCTACAAGCGCCTGGTGACCGGGGACGAGGCGCCGACCGCCGCCACCTGGGGCGCCGCGAACCGCTCCGCGATGGTGCGCGTGCCGCTGTACACGCCGAACAAGTCCAGCAGTCGGCGCATCGAGGTCCGCTCGCCCGATTCGGCGTGCAACCCGTATCTCGCGTTCGCGGTGCTGTGCGCGGCGGGCCTCGCCGGCATCAAGGGCGGTTACGACCTGCCCGAGGCCGCCGAGGACGACGTGCGGCAGATGACGGCCCGCGAGCGCCGCTCGATGGGCTTCCGCGACCTCCCCTCGGGCCTCGACGACGCGCTGGTCCTCATGGAGAAGAGCGAGCTCGTGGCGGAGACGCTGGGGGAGCACGTCTTCGAGTACTTCCTGCGGAACAAGTGGGCGGAGTGGAACGACTACCGCTCCGTGGTCACTCCGTTCGAGCTCGACCGCTTCCTCTCCCTCTAGGGGCCGACGGTGCCGCCGACCAGTCGCGAGGTCCGCCGTCCGAGTGCGGGCAGGCTCGGCCTGCTCGACGCTGCGGCGGAGTCGAACCTCGAACTCCTGAACTGGGCCGACACGGCCTGTTCCGATGTGCTGTGGGCGCTTTCGCGCGCCGCCGATCCGGACTGGACGCTGCGCGCCCTGGTGCGGCTGCGGGAGGCGATCGGCGACGACTGGGCCGAGATCGACGGCCTGATCCGTTCCGACACCACCTTCCGCGGTCGCCTGTTCGGGTTGCTCGGTGCCTCGGACGCGTTGGGGGACCACCTCATCAGCCACCCGGACTCCTGGCGGCTGCTGCTGGACACGGCGCCGCTGAAGTCGCGGGACGACCTGATCACGGCGATGCTCGCGACCGTCGACGCCGTGAAGGTGCCGGGGCGGCGCGACGACGACCTGCTCTACCGCGCGGCCGTGACCGGCGGCGCGGCGATCGCGCGACTGCGGGACGGCTACCGCGACCTCGCGATGGTGCTCGCCGCGCGCGACCTCGCCGAGCTGGTGGAGAACGAGCCCACGCTGCCCTTCTCAATCGTGGGTGCGCACCTGGCCGACCTCGCGGACGCGGCGCTGACGGCGGCCCTGTCGGTCGCCGTTGCGACGGCGTTCCCCGATGCCGACCCGGAGGGTCGGCTCGCCGTGGTCGCGATGGGCAAATGCGGTGCGCGGGAACTGAACTACGTCTCCGACGTGGACGTGATCTTCGTCGCCGAGCCGGCCGACGGCCCCTCGGCGCGGCTGGCGGGCGAGATGATGCGGATCGGCTCCGCCGCCTTCTTCGATGTGGACGCGGCCCTGCGCCCCGAGGGCAAGGCCGGCAGCCTCACCCGGACACTGGATTCCCATGTGGCGTACTACAAGCGCTGGGCGAAGACCTGGGAGTTCCAGGCGCTGCTCAAGGCCCGTCCGCAGACCGGCGACATGCAGCTCGGCTACGACTATCTCGCGGCGCTCAGTCCCATGGTGTGGGAGGCGGCGGAGCGTGAGGACTTCGTGCAGGACGTCCAGGAGATGCGGCGCCGCGTCGAGGAGAACATCGCTCCCGCCCTGCGCGAGCGCGAACTCAAGCTGGGCCGCGGCGGCCTGCGCGACGTCGAGTTCGCCGTCCAGCTCCTCCAACTGGTGCACGGCCGCACCGACGAGACCCTGCGGGAGCGGAGCACCGTCGACGCCCTGGAGGCGCTCACGACGGGCGGCTACGTGGGCCGCGAGGACGGGGCCAACTTCACCGCCTCGTACGAATTCCTGCGCCGCCTGGAGCACCGGCTGCAACTGCGCCGCATGGAGCGCACGCATCTGCTGCCGCCGCCGGATCACGAGGAGGCGTGGCGGTGGCTGGCTCGCGCCGCGCACATCCGACCAGACGGGGACCGTGACGCCGCGGGCGTGCTGCGCGCCGAGCTGAAGCGGCAGTCGGCGCGCGTGCGGCGGCTGCACACCAAGCTCTTCTACCGGCCGCTGCTCGACGCGATCGCGAACCTCGACGCCGATGCCGTGAGCCTGTCCGACGACGCGATCGTCGCGCGGCTCGGTGCCCTCGGCTTCCATCAGCCGCAGCACGCCCTGGCGCACCTCAAGGCGATGGCCGACTCGTCGCGCCGCGGCCGCATCCAGACCATCCTGCTGCCCACGCTGCTCGAATGGCTCAGCGAGACACCGAACCCCGATGCCGGCCTGCTGAACTACCGCAAGCTGTCCGAGGATCTGCGCGAGACGGAGTGGTACCTGCGGGTGCTGCGCGACGAATCGGTCGTCGCGCAGCGGCTGATGACGGTGCTGGGTTCCTCGACCTTCGTCGCGGAGCTGTTGGCGCGCTCGCCCGAGGTGATCCGCCTGTACGCCGACGGTGCCACCGGCCCCAAGCTCACGGAGACCTCGCCCCGGGAGGTCTACAACGGCATGCTCGCGGCGGTCAGCCGTGCACACCACCGGGACCGGGCCATCGCGGTGGCGCGGGCCATGCGCCGCAGCGAGATCGCGCGCGTCGCGTCCGCCGACATCCTCGGGATGATGACGGTCCCCGAGGTCTGCGCCGCGCTGTCCTCCGTGTGGGGCGCCGCGCTCGACGCGGCACTGGTGTCGGAGGTCGCGACCTCGGTCGTCGAACGCGAGTCCAGCAGAAGCGATTACAAGCCCGGCGCGCCCGCTCGGATCGCGGTGATCGGGATGGGGAGGCTCGGCGGACACGAGATCGGTTACGGCTCGGACGCCGACGTGCTGTTCGTCTGCGTCCCCAACGAGGGCTACGACGAGTCCGACGCCGTGCGCTGGGCGAACCTGGTCGCCGACGCGGTGCGCAAACGGCTCGGCGCACCGTCGGTGGACCCGGGCCTGGAGGTCGATACCGGGCTGCGCCCCGAGGGGCGCAACGGGCCGGTCGTGCGCACCCTCGCCGCGTATCGCGCGTACTACCACCAATGGGCGCAGCCCTGGGAGGTGCAGGCACTGCTGCGCGCCACGCACGTCGCGGGCGACGAGGACCTCTCGCGCGAGTTCCTGCACATGGTCGACGAGATCCGGTATCCGGACGGTGGCGTCTCGGCGGCGACGGTGAACGAGTTGCGTCGCATCAAGGCCCGCGTCGACTCCGAGCGGCTGCCCCGCGGTGCCGACCCGGCCACGCACACCAAACTCGGGCGCGGCGGGCTCTCCGACGTGGAGTGGACCGTGCAGCTCGAGCAGTTGCGGCACGCGAGCGACGTGCCCGCGCTGCAGAACACATCCACCCTGGAGTCCCTGGACGCCATCGGGGCGGCGGAGCTGGAGCCGGAGGGCGACGTGGAGCTCCTGCGCACCGCGTGGCTCACCGCGACCCGCTCTCGCAACGCTCTGTTCCTGGTGCGCGGCAAGCCCGTCGACCAATTGCCCGGACCTGGCGCCGTCCTCGCCAACGTCGCCTTCGTGGCCGGCTGGCGGGGGCCCGCGCTGGACTTCCTCGAGGACTACCTGCGCACCACGCGGCGCGCGCGGGCCGTCGTCGACCGGGTGTTCTGGGGCGAATAGCGGTTCGCCCGGCAGAATGTCGGCATGAGGATCTTCATCCGGGCGGTGGCGGGCATCGTCGGCACCGCGGCGGCGATCGCCGCGCTCGGGGCCGTCGGGCTGCACTACTGGCCGGGAACGCAGAAGGTCACCGTGGCCGCCGCGGCGATGGCGCCCGTGCTCCTGGCTGCCACCGTGGCGCTGGCGGTGGTGTGCCTGCTGTACGCGCGGGCGTACATCCGGCTGGCGCTCGCGATCGTCGTGGCCGTGGCCGCTATCGCGGTGCAGGCGTCGCTCTGGCGTGGCGAGGCGGCGCCGACCGGGAAGACCCTGACGGCGCTGACGTCCAACATCCAGCTGGGCGGCGGGGACGTCGGCGAACTGGCGAAGCTGGTGCGCGAGAACAGCGTCGACTTCCTGGCCGTCGAGGAGCTCACCCCCGAGGCGGCGCAGCGGATCGCCGGGACCACCATCGCGGCCGACCTACCGCACTCCTTCGTGCGCCCCGACCGGCTCGCCTACGGCACAGGCCTCTACAGCCGCTATCCGCTCTCCAGCACGGCGACGGTGCCCGGCTTCGCGCTCGCCACGCTCACGGCGGTCGCGGCCGTGCCCGGCCGGGGAGACGTCCAGCTGTTCGCGGTGCACCCGGTGCCGCCGCTGGAGCCCTCGGACTGGGCCGATGAGCTGAAGAAGATCGAGGCGCTCCTGCACGGTGTCCCCGAGCCGCGCCCGGTGATCGCGCTGGGCGATTACAACGCGACGTACGACCACGTGCAGTTCCGCCGCCTGCTCGCCGACGGCTACCGCGACGCGGGGCAGCTGGCCGGCGCGGGATGGCTGCCGACCTATCCCACGGACAAGGCCTATCCGCCGCTGGTGGGGATCGACCACGTGCTCGTCCGCGGGCTCGGCGCCGCGGAGGTCACGGGACACGAGGTGTCCGGCGCCGATCATCTGGCGCTGCTCGCCCGGGTCGGCTGAGTGGGACCCGCGGCTCCCGGCGAGGGCCCGCGGATCCGTCCCGGTCCTACTTCGCGGACAGGATCTTGATGACGAAGATCAAGGTGTCGCCCGGCAGGATCCCGGCGGAGGGCTGGCCGGTCGGGTAGCCGTCGGCCGGTGCGATGGCCACACCGACGGAGGTGCCGACCTTCTGGCCCACGATGGCCTTGCGGAATCCGTCGATGACCTCGCCCGGTGCCACCGAGAAAGACGCCGGCTTGCCGCGGTCGTAGGCGCTGTCGAAGCGTTCACCGGTGCGGCCGTTCACGCCCAGGTAGCAGACCGACACGGTCGCGCCGGCGCCGACGACGGCACCGTCGCCGGGCGGATTGAACGACTGCACGTGGGTTTCCGCGACCGCGAAGGGCTTCTCCACGGTGACCTGCGGCGATGCGGTATCGGTGGGACCGGTCACCACGATCGAGCCGGTCTGGCCCTGATACGTCCAGTCGGGGGAGTTCGCGGTGTTCGGCGCCCCGGTCGGGCAGGTCGCCGCGGCGTTCGACGAGCACGCCGTCAGGGTCCCGGTGACGAGGGTGACGGCGGTCGCGGCGAGGAGCAGACGGGAGGGGCGCATCCCTTGAACTTACCGGCGTCGCTCCTGAGAGCCTCGCGTAGTCGGGCGATCATGCGAGCTGCGAATCCGACTCGCGAACTCGCTCGTCTGGCATCGTGCGGATCTGTGACGTGCTGTAGGTGGTTCGCACGTCGACCAGGGAGGCGTGATCGGTCATCGTTCACTCCGCGAAGTACTTGCTGACCTGCGAACCCATCGGCGATGGCTGATCGTCCGCCTGCCAGAATCGGTCGGTGAACATCACCGAGATCGCCGGGTACCGGATCGTCCGCCAGCTGGGCGCCGGCGGGATGGGGCAGGTGTTCCTGGTCGAGCATCCGCGGCTGCCTCGTCAGGACGCGTTGAAACTCCTCGACGCCGGCGTCTCGCGCAACGACGACTTCAAGGCGCGGTTCCAGCGGGAGGCGGACCTGCTGGCGCAGCTCTCGCACCCGAACATCGTCACGTTGTACGACAGGGGTGAGTTCGAGGACCGGTTGTGGATCACCATGGAGTACGTCGACGGCACCGACGCGGCCGAACTGCTGAAGGTCGAGGGCCCGCTGGACCCGGACCTGGCAGCGCAGCTCGTGTCGGGCGCCGGCGCAGCGCTGGACTATGCCTGGCGCAAGCAGCAGATCACGCATCGGGACGTCAAGCCTGCGAACATCCTGGTCGGGATCGATCAGGTCGACGGTGCGCCGCAGATCGAGTCGGTGAAGCTCGCGGACTTCGGGATTGCGAAGGCGGCGGGGGAGGCGACGTCGCTGACATCGACGGGCATCACCGTCGGGACGATGCAGTACATCTCGCCGGAGGCGATCGAGGGTGAGGAACTCGACAACCGCGCCGACGTCTACTCCCTCGGCTGCACCGCGTTCCACTTGCTCACCGGGCGGCCGCCGTACACGGGGAAGTCGATCACGGCGCTGATGAACGCGCATCTGACGCAGTCGCCGCCGTCGGTGACCGTGGTCGCGCCGCAGCTGCCGGCCGAACTGGACGAGGTGTTCGCGACGGTGCTCTCGCGCAACCCGGACGACCGGTTCCCGTCGTGCGCGGAATTCGTCGCGGCCCTGCAGGCCGGCCTCGGTGCCGCGGTGGACCCGGCGTTCACGCGGACGGTGACGGCTGCAACGCTGCCGCAGCGCGTCGTGGCGGACCCACATGCGGTGCCCCAGCTGCGGGCGACGGCGACGGCGGGTGCGGGTGCGGCGAAGTCGCGAAAGGTCCCGGTCCTGGCAGCCGTGGTGGCGTTGTTCGCTGTGGCGTCGGCATCGCTGGGTGCCTACGTGTTGACGAGGGACGGGGGAGAGGCGCCGGTCGCGGCGCCCGTCCCGAGCTCGACGACGGTGCCGCTGCCCACTGTCACAGCGACGGTCAGCATCACGCCGACCACCACGACGACCACGGCGGCGGCGGTGGTCACGACCACCGCCCCGACCACGAGCCGCGTCCGGACGACCACGGTCACGCCGACGATCGTCGACGGTATGCCCTGTAGCCGTGCGGCTGGTGACGATACATCCCCTGACGGGATGTTGGTCTGCAGCGGCCTCGATGGCATCTGGAAAGAAGTCGTGACGACGCCGACACCAACGGTGTCGCGTGGTGTGAGGTGCACCGAGCCCGGCAAGAAGGGCTCGATCGCCGGCTCATTCGGAGAGGCTCGGGCAGTGTGTGTGCCCTCAGGCTCGGGTGACTACGTGTGGAGCCAGCAGTAGCGCGCCCCGCTACTCCGGTTCGACGGACCGCCGACTCAGCGACGTGGCGTCGTGCTGCAGGCTCAGGTCCGCGGTCGGGATGACGAGCACCTCGCCGTCGGGCAGGGTGGTGCTGACCCGCATCCGTGCTGGGCCGCCAGCTCCCGCGCCGGAACGGTCCACCACGTCGTTGCCCTTGAGTTTCACCTCGAACATCGCGGTCCTCCTTCGCTTCCCATCGACGATACGCTCGCCCGCAGGCCCGGACCGCCGAACGCGAGCGGCCCCGCACCGTCGAACGACGATGCGGGGCCGGACTGCTTGCGGGACTACGCCTTACACGTCGTAGTAGAGCTCGAACTCGTACGGGTGCGGGCGGAGGTTCACCGGGGCGATCTCCTTCTCGCGCTTGTAGGCGATCCACTCCTCGATGAGGTCCTCGGTGAACACGCCGCCGGCGGTGAGGTACTCGTGGTCCTCCTCGAGACGGTTGATGACGTCCGCGAGCTGCGTGGGGGCCTGGGGGATGCCCTTGGCCTCCTCGGGCGGCAGCTCGTAGAGGTCCTTGTCGACGGGGGCGTGCGGCTCGATCTTGTTCTTGATGCCGTCCAGGCCGGCCATCATCATGGCGGCGAAGGCCAGGTAGGGGTTGCCCGAGCTGTCGGGGCAACGGAACTCGATGCGCTTGGCCTTGGGGTTGTTGCCCGTGATCGGGATACGGACACAGGCCGAGCGGTTGCGCTGGCTGTACACGAGGTTGATCGGGGCCTCGTAGCCCGGCACCAGGCGCTTGTACGAGTTGATCGTCGGGTTGGTGAAGGCGAGCAGCGACGGGGCGTGGTGCAGGATGCCACCGATGTACCAGCGCGCCAGGTCCGACAGGCCGCCGTAGCCGGCCTCGTCGTAGAACAGCGGCTTGCCGTCCTTCCACAGCGACTGGTGCGCGTGCATGCCCGAGCCGTTGTCACCGAACAGGGGCTTCGGCATGAACGTGACGGTCTTGCCCTCCTGCCACGCGGTGTTCTTCACGATGTACTTGAACAGCTGGACATCGTCGGCGGCGTGCAGCAGCGTGTCGAACTTGTAGTTGATCTCGGCCTGGCCGCCGGTGCCCACCTCGTGGTGGCCGCGCTCGAGCGTGAAGCCCGCATTCTGCAGATTGGTCGAGATCTTGTCGCGCAGATCCACGTAGTGGTCGTACGGCGCGACGGGGAAGTAGCCGCCCTTCGTCTTGACCTTGTAGCCACGGTTGGGCGAGCCGTCCTCCTCGATGGGGCGGCCGGTGTTCCACGAGCCCGAGATCGAATCGACCTCGTAGAAGGAGCCGTTGATCGACGAGTCGTAGGAGACCGAGTCGAAGATGTAGAACTCGGCCTCGGCACCGAAGAAGCAGGTGTCGGCGATCCCCGTGCTGAGCAGGTACTCCTCCGCCTTGCGGGCGATGTTGCGCGGGTCGCGGCTGTAGGCCTCACGGGTGAACGGGTCGTGCACGAAGAACGAGATGTTCATGGTCTTCGCGGCGCGGAAGGGGTCGATGCGCGCGGTGGTGACGTCCGGCAGCAGCATCATGTCGGACTCGTCGATCGACTGGAAGCCGCGGATCGACGACCCGTCGAACGCCAGGCCGTCCTCGAACACGCTCTCGTCGAAGGCCGCGGCGGGGATGCTGAAGTGCTGCATCGTGCCGGGCAGGTCGCAGAAGCGGATGTCGACGTACTCGACGTCTTCCTTCTTCAGGTAGTCGAGAAGTTCCTCTTTGGTAGTGAACACCTGTTACTTGCTCCTTCGTCGTCCGGCGGTGGCGACGCGGTCGTACCGTGACCACCACCACCGAGGTTACGAGAATGAACGGTATGGACGAGGTGTTGCCCGGGAACTAACGCAATGTTTCAACGGTGTTACACATCGGGACCTGTCCGACACGCGGGGTAACGCGCCACCCACGTACCCTGGGACGCATGCGTCGAGAAACGGGATCATGGCTCTCCGGTGCCTCCGCGGCACTCCCGGAGGGCGCCCACAGTGACTACCGGGGCCAGCAGCTGGGTCTGCCGCGCGACGGTGCCGGCTCGGTCGCGGGCGCCGGTCGCCGTGTGCTCGGGCTGTTCCTCGACTGGGTGCCGTCCGCGCTGATCGCGGTCGCGGTGGTCGGCCCGAGCAAGGTGTTCGCGGGGGAGCCCACGTCCTACGACACGCTCGCGCTCGGCATCTGGTTCGTCGTCGGCGTGCTGTCGGTGACGCTGTTCGGCTTCACGCCCGGTCAGTACTTCGCCGGCCTGCGGGTAGCGCGCATCGAGAACCCGCAGATGCGGGTCGGCATCGTCCGGGCGCTCGCCCGGAACCTGCTGATCGTGTTCATCGTGCCGCCCCTCATCCAGGACGTGGACGGGCGTGGAATGCAGGACCGGGCCACCGGCACCGTCGTCGTCCGGTCCCGGTAGCGCTGGTCCGGACAGCACTCGGGGCCCGCAGCTGCGGGCCCCGGAGGCGTGATCAGTTCGAGCCGGTCTTGCGCCGGACGGTGCGCTGCACACTGCGCATCTTGGCGCCCTGCGGCAACGGGCCGCGGGGCATCTGCGCCCCGCCGCCGCGGTTGGACAGCGCCGCGAGGCGGCCCTCCAACTCGTCGATCTTCTTGCCGCTGATGTTCGACGGCAGCTTGTTCAGCGAGCGCTGCAGCTTGCGGAGGGGGACCTGGTTCTCCTCGGTGCCGACCACGAACTCGTAGATCGGGGTCTGGCCGACGACGCGCGCCGTCTTCTTCTTCTCCTGCGCGAGCAGGCCCTTCACCCGGCCCTCGTTGCCCTCGGCCACCAGGATCACGCCCGGCTTGCCGATGACGCGGTGCACCGCGTCGGCGTGGGTGGTGCGCGCCACGGCCTGCGTGACGCGCCACGAGCCGCGCATGTTCTCCAACGCCCAGCCCGCGGCGCCGACCTGGCCCTCGTTCTTGCTGTAGACATTGCGCTCGAGGCGACGGGTGAACACGATGAACGCCCCCAGCGCGCCCAGCAGGACACCCAGGATGAGGAACATCCACCACGAGCCGACGAACAGGCCGACGATCAGCGAGAGCGCGATCGCGCCGACGAACACGCCGATCATGATCGGCAGCAGCGCCTTGTCCTCCTTGCGCTGCATCTGGAACGCCTGCCACATCTGCTTGCGGCTCGCCCGGGACTTCTCCCTGCGGGCGCGCTTCGCCTCGGCCTTCTGCGCCTTGAGCTTGTCGGCGGCTGCCTTGTCCTGTGCCATGTCTCCCAGCTTAATGTGCGGTCGTTCGGGGCCCTGCGGCCGAGTATCCGGCTACTTGGCCGCCGCGGCCATCCGGCTGAGCACGGAGGTGGCCTCCTGCGCCGCGTCGCCCTCGGCGGTCAGGTGCGCCATGTTCTCCGGGATCGGACGGCCGTGGTGCGCCATCGCCTTGGCGTAGAGCTTGCCCGCGCGGTACGACGAGCGGACCAGCGGCCCGGCCATGACGCCGGCGAAGCCCATCTCCTCGGCGGCGGCGGTGTGCTCGACGAACTCCTCCGGCTTGACCCACCGCTCCACGGGGTGATGCCGCGGCGAGGGGCGCAGGTACTGGGTGATCGTGATGATGTCGCAGCCCGCGTCGTGCAGGTCGCGCATCGCGGCCGTCACCTCCTCGGGGGTCTCGCCCATGCCGAGGATCAGGTTCGACTTGGTCACCAGCCCGAAGTCGCGGGCCTGCCGGATCACGTCGAGCGAGCGCTCGTAGCGGAACGCGGGCCGGATGCGCTTGAAGATGCGCGGCACCGTCTCCAGGTTGTGGGCCAGCACCTCGGGGCGCGACTCGAACACCTCGGCCAGCAGCTCCGGCTTGGCGTGGAAATCGGGGATCAGGTTCTCGACGCCCGTGTTCGGGTTCAGCGCGTGGATCTGGCGCACCGTCTCGGCGTAGAGCCAGACGCCCTCATCGGGCAGGTCGTCGCGCGCGACGCCGGTGATGGTCGAGTAGCGCAGGCCCATCGCCTGGACGGACTCCGCCACGCGGCGCGGCTCGTCCCGGTCCAGCTCGGCGGGTTTGCCCGTGTCGATCTGGCAGAAGTCGCAGCGGCGGGTGCACTGCTCGCCACCGATGAGGAAGGTGGCCTCGCGGTCCTCCCAGCATTCGTAGATGTTGGGGCAGCCCGCCTCCTCGCACACCGTGTGGAGGCCCTCACGCTTGACGAGGCCCTTGAGCTCGGTGAATTCAGGGCCCATCTTCGCGCGCGTGCGGATCCAGTTCGGCTTGCGCTCGATCGGGGTCTGCGCGTTGCGGACCTCGAGGCGGAGTAGCTTGCGGGGGTTCTCCGGGGTACTCACCCGCCCCATGCTACGCCCGGTCCCGGAGCCCGACGGTGGCGCGGGTCACGCCGCGCGACACAGGTCGTCAGGGCTTCGACGGCCACCAGACCCGGTCGCCGAGGGCCGTGATCGCGGCGGGCACGAAGACGGTGCGCACCACCACGATGTCGAGCAGGAGCCCGATGCCGATGGTCGACCCGATCTGCAGCAGGTTGATCACGCTGCCGCTCATCAGGGCGAACATGGTGATCGCGAAGACCAGGCCGGCCGTGGTGATCACGCTGCCGGTGGTGCCGAACGCGCGGAGCACGCCGCGCACCGTCGAATCGCCCGCGGCTTCCTCCCGGATCCGGTCGGCGAACAGCATGCTGTAGTCCGCGCCCACGGCCACCAGCGCCATGAACGAGATCGGCGGCACCGACCAGTCGACGGGGATACCCAGGCCGTGCTGCCACAGCAGGACGGAAGCCCCCGCCGCGGCGGCGAAGGAGAGCACCACCGTGGCGACCATGAACGCCGCCGCGATCACCGCTCGGAGCAGCACCAGCAGCACCAGGAAGACGCCGATCACCGCGACCGTGCCGAACAACAGGAAGTCGCGCAGCACCTGCTCGCGCATCTGCGCCGAGATCGAGGCCAGGCCGAAGCCGTCCATCGTGGACGACTCGAGGACCGTGCCCTTCGCAGCGGCCCGCGCCGCGGCGGGGATCGACGCCGCGGTGCCCAGGGCCTCGTCCGAATACGGGTTGATCTTCCAGACCACGAGCATGCGTGCCGTGCGGCCGTCGGGTGAGAGGAGTACGCGGGAGCCGTCGACGAACCGGTCCGACTGCAAGCCCTGCGTGGGGAGGTAGAAGCCCCGGCCCGGGCCGGACGTGGTGCCGGCGCTCAGCCCCGCGAGGTAGTCGGCGGCGGTCCCGAGACCGACCTGCAGGCGGCCCGTCATCTCCACCACCTGGTCGGTGCCGGTCTTGACACGGCCGAGGCCCGCGCTGAGCTGGGAGAGGCCGGTGGACAGCTGCGTGACACCGGCATTGAGCTCCGCGAGCTGTCCCTGGACCTGCTCCGGGCTGAGCCCGCCGAGCCCCGTGAGGAGCCCCTGCAGGCGGGCGAGGGCGTCGTCGGCTTGGGCGAGCGCGGTCGCCGCGCGATCCGTCGTACCGGAGGGCAGGACGACGGTGGCCGCGCGCACCGCGGTCGACGCCCGACCGGACGTGGCTCGGTCCAGCTGCGCGAAGGCCTGGCGCGCCGCGACGCAGTTCGCGTCGGCGGCGCACGCCGGCGAGGCCGGGCCGACCAGCGGGCCGAACACGTCGCCGATCCCGGCGTTCTGCCGCTGCGCGGTGCGGACCGCGTCGGCGGCGGTGGTCAGGGTGGATACGGCGGTGCGCAGCAGCGCCGTCGCGGCGTTGACGTCGACGGTGCCTCCGCTCGCGGTCGCGAGCGCCTGCTGGGCGGAGGTCAGCGCGTCCAGCACACCCGACGCGAGGCCGGTCACCCGCTCGGTGCCCGCGACGAGCTCCGGGACCCGGCGCGACGCCTCGCTCGCGCAGGAATTGAGCTGATCGACGCCGGCCGCGAGGGCTTTGAGCTGCGGCGAAGCCTCCGTCAGCTGACGGTTCGCGTCGCCCAGGCCGTTCGCCACCTTCTGCGTCTGATAGCCGACCGCGGACTCGGGGATCGGCTTACCGTCGGGCCTGGTGATGGACCGGACGTACGCGACCTGCGGCAGGTTGCTCACGCCGATCGCGACCGCTTCGAGCGCCGCGAGGTCGTGGGTGTTGCGCATGTCGTGATCCGCGCGGATCAGGAGGAACTCGGGCACCGCTTCGTTGACGCCCCAGTGCTCCTGCACCGTCTCGTAGCCGCTGCGGGAATCCGTGGCCCGCAGCTGCATCCGGTTCTCATCGAAGCCGATCACCATGCTCGGGAGTACCGCGGCGGCGGCGAGCAGGACGACCAGGGCCGCCGCGGACAGCGGCACCGCGCGGCGCATCACCCGCGCACCGGTCCGGCGCCAGCGCTTCTCCGTGCCCGGTCGCGGCTCCACCCAGCCCCGGGCGCCGAGGAAGCGCAGCAGGGCGGGCGGCAGGGTGAGGGCGATCAGGCAGGTGGTGATGATCGAGATCGTCGTGGGCAGGCCCGCGGTCACGAAGATGCCCACCTTGCAGAAGATCATGGCGCCGCTCGCCACGGCGATCGTGAGGGCGGACGCGACGATGATGCGTCCGACGCGGGTGGACGCGGCGACCGCGGCCTCGTCGGAGGGGGCTCCGGCGCGCCGCGCCTCGTGGTACCCGGCGACGGCGAAGATCGCGTAGTCGGTGGCCGCTCCCAGCACCATCGCCGTCATGATCGCGATGGAGAAGTTGGACACGGGGATCACCTCGTGCTCGCCGAGCAGCGAGACGATGGGCCGCGCGACGGCGAGCGAGAGCCCGATGGTCAGCAGCGGCACAATCGCCGCGCCGATCGACCGGTAGGTGATGAGCAGCAGCGCCATGATGAGCACCACCGAGACCGCGGTGATCACCAGCAGCGACGCGTCGATCGCGGTGAACAGGTCCGACAGGGTGGGTGCGGTGCCCGTGAACTCCACGGTCGTGCCCGCCGGCGCCGGGATCGAGCGGATCGTCTCCCGGATCGCCTCGGTGCTCGACTGCGCCTGGGTGGAACCGATGTCGCCCACCTCGGCGACGAGCAGGTTGATGGCCTTGCCGTCGGGGCTCAGGCCCACCTCGCGCGCGGCCGGCTTGCCGAACGTGTCGATGACGTACGCGACGTGCTCCTTGTCTGCCTCGAGGGCCGTGGTGAGCGCGCGGTAGTACTGCTCCTGCTCGGGGCCGATCTTCCCCTCGGCGGCGACGATGACGTTGCCCTGCGCCGTCGACGACGGGGTGCCGAACTCCTCGGCCATGGCGCGCAGGCCGTCGACGCCGGGCAGGTCGCCCGGGATGAACGGTGCGGAGTGCTTGTGGACCGTGACCTCGAGCTGCGGCACGGCGACGTTGAGGACGCCCGCGAGGGCGACCCAGAACAGCAGGATCCACGCGGCGTACCGCACGCAGAGCCGGCCGAGCCGTGCGAAGAAGGGCTGCTTCGCTGCGGAATTACTATGGGCGTCGATCACGGTCACCTTCCGGTCCGCCGGAGGAGCTCCGGCCGTGGTCCAAAAATCGAACTGGACTGATAGGTGTGAACCGTATCTCTATCGACGAGGCGCGCCTAGGGCCTGTCGGTGTGGATTCCGACGCAGAGCGGCAGGGGGAGTGACATGAGTCACAACGACGGGGATGTCGACCGACCGCTACCCGGGCGGCCGGTCCGCGGTTCGGACACCGGGCGGCCGATGATGGCCGCGCTGGACCTGTTCGGCCGGCGATGGGCCCTGCGGATCGTGTGGGAGCTGCGGTTCGGGAGGTCGCGGTTCTCCGACCTGCGCACCGAGATCGAGGGCATTTCGTCAAGCACGCTCTCGCAGCGCCTCTCGGAGCTCACGGCCGCGCACATCGTGACGCAGACGTCCGACGGTGCCTACCGCCTCAGCTACCAGGGCAAGGCCCTGTTGATCGCCCTCGGGCCCCTGGAGCTGTGGGCCAAGGCCTGGGCGAAGGCCGTCCGGGACGGCGTGGCGGAGGACCCGGCCGATCAGGCGTGATCGGCGGTCGCGTGCAGGGTCTCGTCGGTGACCGGGAGGTCGCCGTCGAGCGCGCGCTGCACCGCCTCGACCACGGCGTCGCGGACCTCGCCGACGGTGACATCGCGGCCCAGTTCCGCGCTCAGTGTCGTGACACCCGCGTCGGGGATGCCGCACGGGATGATCGCGTCGAAGCCGCCGAGCGTGTTGTCGCAGTTGAGGGCGAAGCCGTGCAGGGTCACGCCGCGCGCGACGCGGATGCCGATCGCCGCCACCTTGCGCTCGGGACGCGCACCGTCGGCGGGGAACCAGACGCCCGAGCGGCCCTCGACGCGCCCCACGGAGAGCCCGAGGCCCCGGCAGACCTCGATGAGGGCCTGCTCGATGCGCCGCACGTAGTCGACGACGTCCATCGCCGAGCCGAGCTTGATGATCGGGTAGCCCACGAGCTGGCCGGGGCCGTGCCAGGTGATCTTGCCGCCGCGGTCCACGTCGATGACAGTGCTGCCGTCCGTCGGCAGGTCCTGGGGCTCGGTGCGTTTGCCCGCGGTGAACGTGGGCGGGTGCTCGAGGAGCAGCAGCCGGTCGTCGATCACGCCGTCGGCGCGCTGGTTCGCGAGATCGTGCTGGAGGTCGAAGGCCTCCTGGTAGCCGATGGTGCCGAGGTCCTCGACGACGATCGGCGTGGATTCGGCGCGGGCGGAGCGTGCGGGCATGCCCCTGACGCTACGCCTCGTCGGTCAGCGCCACGGCGAGAGCGCCGGGAAGTGCGGTGTGCGCGAAGCGGAATCCGCTCTCGTGCAGCACGCGCGGCACGACTCGCTGGGAGCCGAGTAGGCCCTCGTCGGCGAACTCGCCGACCGCCGCGCGCAGGGCGAACCGCGGCACGACCCACCGCGCGGGGCGGTGCAGCTCGCGGCCGAGGGCCTCGTTGAACGCCTGCTGCCGTACGGGTGCGGGGGAGGCGATGTTGACGGGACCCGCGATCGTGCCGGCGAGGGCGCCGTCGAGCACGTGCAGCACGGCGCGAGCGGCGTCGTCGCGAGCGATCCAGGACATCCACTGGTGGCCGCTGCCGAGCCGGCCGCCCAAACCGAGCCGGTAGACGCGACGCAGCACGGGCAGGAGACCGCCGGCCGCGGAGAGGACGTGACCGAAGCGCAGGTGCGCCACCGTGACCCCGGCGGCACGGGCGGGGGCCGCGGCGGCCTCCCACTCGACGCAGAGGCTCGCGAGGAAACCCGAACCCGGCGGGGTGCCGTCCGGTCCGTCGAGGCATTCCGTCTCGCCCGCGTCGCCGTAGACGCCGATCGCGCTCGCGCCCAGGAACACCGGAACGCCTGCGCGCGCGGCCGCGTCGGCGAGCGCGGCGGACCCCTCGGTGCGGGAGTCGCGCAGGTCCTGTTTCACCGCGCCCGTCCAGCGGCGGCCCGCGATGGGGGAGCCGTTCAGCACGATCACCGCGTCGAAGCCGGCCAGGTCGGGGACCTCGCCGCGCGCCGGGTCCCACCGGAGCCCGCGCGCGGCATCGTCCCGAACGAGCGGAACGACGGTGTCGCCCCGCCGCGTCAGCGCTCGCGACACCGCGGTGCCGATGAGCCCCGACGATCCGGCGAGGGCGACCCGTCGTTCCATGAGATCGGGTGGTTCCGGGTTTACAGGCCCAGATCCGCCTCGAACGCGCCCTCCTCGAGACGGTGCTTGACCGTCGTGAGGAAGCGTCCCGCGTCAGCACCGTCGATGAGGCGGTGGTCGTAGGTCAGCGGCAGGAAGGCCATCGGGTGGATGCCGATGGACTCGGTGCCCGCGGCGTCCTTGACCACGACCGGGCGCTTGACGATCGCGCCCGTGCCCAGCATCGCCGCCTGCGGCGGGACCAGGATCGGGGTGTCGAAGAGCGCGCCCTCGCTGCCGATGTTGGTGATGGTGAAGGTGCCGCCGGACAGCTCGTCGGGCTTGAGGCCGCTGTTGCGCGTGCGCTCCGCGAGGTCGACGATCGCGCGGGCCAGGCCGGCCAGCGACAGGTCGTCGGCGTTCTTGATCACCGGCGAGAGCAGGCCCTGCGGGGTGTCGACGGCGATGCCCAGGTTCACCCCACCGTGGTAGGTGATCTCCTTGAAGTCGTCGCTGATCGACGCGTTGACGTTCGGGTGCACCTTGAGCGCCTCGATGACCGCCTTCGCGATGAAGGGCAGGTAGGTGAGGTTGACGCCCTCGTTGGCCTTGAAGGAGGCCTTCGCCTGCGCGCGCAGCGCGACGATCTTGCTGAAATCGACCTCGAAGACCTGGGTGAGCTGCGCGGAACCCTGCAGCGACTCCCGGGTGACCCTCGCGGTGATCTGGCGGATGCGGTTCGTCTTCTGCGAGGTGCCGCGGAGCGCCGCCAGCTCGGGACGCGCGCCCTTCGGCGCCGACGGTGCCGCAGGGGCGGCGGCAGCCGCGGGAGCGGCGGCCGCGGCCGGAGCTGCGGCGGGGGCCTTGGCGGCCTCGGCCGCTGCGAGCACGTCCTGCTTGCGGATGCGGCCACCGACGCCGGTGCCCTTGACCGCGTTCAGGTCCACGTTGTTCTCCGCGGCCAGCTTGCGCACCAGCGGGGTGACGTACGGCGTCGAATCCGACGACGACGCCGCCGGGGCGGGCGCCTCGGGGGCGGCCGGAGCAGCCGGGGCGGCAGCGGCCGGTGCCGGCGCGGGAGCCGCTGCGGCCGGAGCTGCGGGAGCCGGAGCTGCGGGAGCCGGGGCGGCCGGAGCCGGTGCGGGAGTGGGCTCGGGGGCCGGTGCCGGGGCGGCGGGCGCGGCCGGGGCCGCGGGGGCGCCGGAGCCGACGACGGCGAGCACGCCACCCACGGCGATGACATCGTCCTCGTTCGCCTTGATCTCCAGCAGCGTGCCGGCGACGGGCGACGGGATCTCCGTGTCGACCTTGTCGGTGGAGACCTCGAGCAGCGGCTCGTCGACGGCGATCTCGTCGCCGACGTTCTTGAGCCAGCGCGTGACGGTGCCCTCGGTGACCGACTCGCCCAGCTCGGGCATCTTCACCTCGGTGCCGGACGCGGGCGCGGCCGGGGCGGAGGGGGCTGCGGGCGCGGCCGGGGCGGCGGCAGCGGGGGCCGGAGCAGGCTCGGGCTCGGCGGCCGGCGCGGGGGCAGCGGCGGCGGGCGCGGGGGCAGCGGCGGCGGGCGCGGCCTCGCCGGCTTCGCCGATGGTGGCGAGGTCGCCACCGACCTCGACGACGTCGTCCTCCTGCGCCAGGATCTTCAGCAGCACGCCCGATGCCGGGGCGGGGATCTCGGTGTCGACCTTGTCGGTCGAGACCTCGAGCAAGGGCTCGTCGACCGTGACGGTGTCACCCTCCTGCTTGAGCCACCGGGTGACGGTGCCCTCGGTGACGCTCTCGCCGAGTGCCGGCATCTGGACGGAGAAGGCCATGTCCTCTGACTCCTCAGGTTCGGTTATCTGCTGTGATACGAGCTGAACGCGGGCTTCGGCTGGTGGCCTCCACCGACACCAGACCCTACCCTCAGAGGCCCGGTCCGCGCGGCGGTTGGGGGCTTACTCGCCGGTAACTCCCAGCGGGTGGGAGCTCAGCCCCGCTGCGCGATGTCGCGAAGCACGGCGAGCATGGTGCGGACCGGGACGCCCGTACCACCCTTGGGCGTGTATCCGAACGGGCCGCCGGTGTTGAAAGCCGGGCCCGCGACGTCGATGTGGGCCCACTGCACGCCATCGGCGACGAACTCCTGCAGGTACACGCCGGCGGTGAGCATGCCGCCCCACCGGTGCGGGCTCACGTTCGCGAGATCCGCGACGCGGGAGTTGATGTCGGCCCGCAGCTCCTCGGGGAAGGGCATGGGCCAGCCGTTCTCGCCGACGGACTGCGAGAGCTCCGCCACTCGGTCCCGGAACGCCTCGGTGCCCATGACGCCCGGCGTGCGGGTGCCGAGGGCGACCATCTGCGCGCCGGTGAGCGTGGCCGTGTCGATGAGGTAGTCGGGCTCGTCCTCGCAGGCGCGGACGATAGCATCGGCCAGGATGAGGCGCCCCTCGGCATCGGTGTTGATCACCTCGACCGTGACGCCACCATTGCCGGCGCCCGGGTAGTGCGTGATGACATCGCCCGGGCGCTGCGCGGTGTCGGACGGCATGTTCTCCGCCATCGGAACGGTCGCGGTCACGTCCACCGGCAGGCCCAGCTGCGCGGCCAGGATCACCGTGGCGATGACCGCCGCCGCGCCGCCCATGTCCGAGGTCATGTTCTCCATGCCCGCGGCCGGCTTGATGGAGATGCCGCCGGTGTCGAACGTGATGCCCTTACCGACCAGCGCGACGTGCTTGGCACCGTCGACCCCGGAGACGTGACGCAGGCGCACGAGGCGCGGCGGGCGCGAACTGCCCTGGCCCACCCCGACGATGCCGCCGTAGCCGTTCGCGGCGAGGTACCCCTCGTCGAAGACCTCGACCTCGAGGCCCGCCTCGGTGCCGAGGCGCTGCGCCCGGTCGGCGAACTCGCCGGGGGACAGCACGTTCGGCGGGGTGTTGACGAAGTCGCGGGCCAGCGAGACGGCGGCCGCCGTCAGCCGGGCCTGTTCGACGGTGCCGCGCGCCTCGTCCGCGAGGGCCTCCGAGCCCGGGGACGCCAGGAGTGCGAGGGCGGCCAGCGGACCGCGCTTCGGCGCCGAGGTGTTGCGGAACTCGGCGAATCGGTAGGCGCCGAGGTACGCGCCTTCGACGGTCGCGCCGAGGTCGAGCGCGGAGAGGGTGGTCGCGGCGGTCTCCACGCCGTCGAGGGCACGCGCCGCGGTACCCGCCGCGCGGCGCACCGTCTCCGCGGGAACGAGCGCGCCCTCGGTCGGCGCGGCGCCGAGGCCCGTGCCGAGCACCGTCGCAGCGCCCAACCCGGAACCGGCCGGGGCCGGGACGCGCACCGTCTCGCCCGCCTTGCCCGTCGCGCCGACCAGCGCCAGCGCCTCCGCCACGGGGCCGCGAGCGGCCTCCGGGACGCCGGCGTCCAGGGTGATCGCCGCGCCTTCCGAGCCGGAGAACACGCCCACGACGAGCACGTCCGTCGTGGCCCCGAGGTCGTCGGTCAGCGTGAATGCGGGTCCGGAGAACGGCGTGCTCAAGGGGTTTCCTCTCGTCGGGGCGGCGGGTGTGCTTGCCTGTACGGATGTTACGCCCGGGACGAGGGAGAGCGCCGTCGGCCACTGCCGTGGTCGGTGGTGCGGAGGCGGGTGCAGATCTGCCCGCCCCCGTCGTCGCCCACCTGATGGAAAGCCTCGCCCGGGAGGGGCATCCGGTCGCGGTGTGGGCGGAGCGGGCCGGGATCGCGGACCTCGACCCGGCTGCGGATCTCCGGCTCACCTTCGCGCAGGAGATCCGGTTCCTCCGGGCGGCGGTGCGCGCGCTGCCCGGTCGGCCGCTCGGACTCGAGACCGGCGCCCGTTCGCTGCTGCAGTCCTTCGGCATGCTCGGCGTCGCCGTCCAGACCGCCGACGACCTCGAGGCGGCGATCGCCGTCGGCCTGCGCTACCACCAGGCGGCCGGCAGTCTCGTCGACTTCGTCCTCGACACCGGCGTCGACGAGGTCCGGCTCACCGTCGTCCCCCGCACCGACGACGAGGAGGTCCTTCCCTTCCTCTGCGAGGAGACGCTGCTGAGCGTTCTCGCGCTGCTGCGGTCCGCGCTCGGGGACGACCGGTGGGCACCCGGCACCGTCGACCTGCCGTACCCGGAGCCGCCGTACGGCGGCGAGTACCCCGCCCGGTTCGGGTGCGCCGTCCGGTTCGACGCGCCCGCGGGCCGGATGACGGTGCCGGCAGCCCTGCTCCGCGCACCGCTCCCGCGGCGGGAACCCGCGGTGCACGCCGCGGCGCTGGCGGCCTGCCGGGCGATCTCCGCCGACACCGGAGCGGCGCCCGACGTGGACCGGGTCTGGGCCGTCGAGCAGCTGCTGCGCGCCGACCTGCGGCATCCCCTCACGATGGCCGGCGCCGCCCGTCAGCTGCAGACCACGGAGCGCACCCTGCGGCGGCACCTCGTGGACGCCGGCGAGTCCTTCCGGTCCATCCACGCGCGGGTCCGGCGCGAGCACGCGGAGCACCTGCTGCGCACATCCGGCCTGTCGCTGTCGGAGGTCGCCGGCGCCGTCGGGTTCGCGGACGTCCGCGATTTCCGGCGCGCCTTCGTCCAGTGGACGGGGCGGACCCCGGGCGAGGTGCGCGGCGGCCCCGGATCCGTTCGCGGGGCGATCGCGGACGCCGACGGGGGAACTGCGGTCACGCCGGGCTGACGGTGCCCTCCCGCCCGTACGATCGGTGCTCATGACAGGGAACGGAACGGGCGAGACCACGACCGACGCGATCGCGCTGGACCTGGGGGCGGCACCGTCCCTGGACCGGGACTGGGAGATCGACCCGCTGTCGTACTGGGCCACCATCGACGCCGCGACGCACGGCGTGGACGCGCCGATCCTGGCCGCCGACCTCGATGCGCTGCGCTACAACACCGCCGACATGCTCCGCCGTGCGGCGGGCAAGCCGATCCGGGTGGCGTCGAAGTCGCTGCGGTCGCGTCCGGTGATCGACGCCCTGCTGCGCGTGCCCGGCTATGCCGGCGTACTCGCCTACGACGTGGCCGAGGCGCACTGGCTCGCCGCGGACGGCGTCGACCACACCGGCGCCCAACGGCCCGGCTGCCCGGACGTGGTGGTCGCCTACCCCAGCGCCGACCTCGGCGCGATCGCCGCCCTGGGCGCCGACGAGTCGGTCGCGGCGCGGGTGACGCTGATGATCGACGACGCGGACCAGCTCGATCTGATCGACGCCGCCGTGCCCCCGAGCCGCCGCCCCGAGCTGCGGGTCTGCATCGACATCGACGCCTCGTACCGGGCCCCGGCGCTCGGCACGATCGGGGCGCGCCGCTCGCCGGTCCGGGACCGCGCCGAGGCGGCGGTCCTCGCCGCGACCGTGGTGGGCCGCAAGGGCTTCCGGCTCGTGGGTGTGATGACCTACGATGCTCAGATCGCCGGCGTCGGCGACCTGAGCATCGGCCGCCCCGGCGCGGGGGCGCTGCTGCGCACCATGCAGCGGGCCTCGTGGGACGAGCTCGTCGCGCGGCGGCTCGAGATCCTCACCGATGTGCGGCGCATCACCGACCTGGAGTTCGTCAACGGCGGCGGTACGGGCTCGCTCGAGCGCAACGCCGAGGACCCGAACATCACGGACATCGCCGCCGGCAGCGGCCTGTACGGCCCGCACCTGTTCGACGGCTACTCGCACTTCCGCCCGGCGCCCGCGATGGGCTTCGGGCTCGCCGTGGTGCGCCGCCCCGACGCCCGGACCGTGACCTGCCACGGCGGCGGCTGGATCGGCTCCGGTGCCGCGGGATCCGACAGGCTGCCGGTGCCCGTCTGGCCGACGGGGCTCAAGCTCACCGGCCGGGAGGGCGCGGGCGAGGTGCAGACCCCGCTCGAAGGCGATCGCGCCGAACGGATCTCGCTCGGCGATCGGGTGTGGTTCCGGCACACCAAGGCGGGGGAGCCGGCCGAGCACTCCGAGGACCTGGTGATCGTTTCCGACGGTGCCGTGCACGCCACGGTGCCCACCTACCGTGGCGAAGGGAAGTGCTTCCTGTGAACAAGTGGATACCTGGGCTGGACCAGCTGACCGGCAAGGCCGGCGAGTGGCGCAACTGGGGGCGCACCGCGTCCGCGTTCCCGGCGTACGTCTCGCGGCCCGCGACGATCGAGGCAGTGGTCGCGACCGTCGAGCGGGCGCGCGAGCGCGGCGGAACGGTCAAGGCGCTGGGCGCGGGGCACTCGTTCACCGCGATCTCCGCGCCGCGCGATGTCGCACTCGCCCCCGACCACCAGGGCGGTCTGGTCACCGTCGACACCTCGGCCAAGCGGGTCACGCTGCGCGCCGGCACGCGCCTCTACGACGTGCCCGCGCTGCTCGAGCCCTACGGCCTGGCCATGCCGAACCTCGGCGACATCGACCGCCAGACCGTCGCGGGGGCGATCTCGACCGGCACCCACGGCACCGGCCTGGGCTTCGGCGGCATCGCCACCCAGGTCGTCGGGGCGACCCTGGTGTCCGGGACGGGGGAGGTGGTCACCGTCGGCGAGGACGACCCGCGCCTGAAGGCCGTGGCCCTGGGCCTCGGTGCGCTCGGGATCCTGGTCGAGGTGACGCTGCAGTGCGTGGACCGGTTCGTGCTCGAGGCGACGGAGGCGCCGATGTCGCTGGCGGAGACCGTGGACGGCTTCGTTGAGCGCGTCCGCGGCGTGGACCACTTCGAGTTCTTCTGGTTCCCCGGGTCGGACGGCACGCTCACCAAATCCCAGATCCGTCGCCCGGGTGACCACAAGCGCAAGCCGATCGGGACGGTGCGGCGGTTCGTCGACGACAAGGTGGTCGGCACCGGGGCGCTGCTCGCCGTGTGCGAGGCGGGCCGCGCGATCCCGTCGCTGACGCCGCGGCTCGTCTCGCTCGCGACCTCGATGCTCTCCGAGCACACCGAGGTCGACTACTCCACCAACGTGCTCACCACGGACCGGTCCGTGCGCTTCCGCGAGACGGAATGGGCTGTGCCGCTGGAGAACACGATGCCCGCATTCGCCGCGATCAAGGCTGCGACGGAGAAGCACGACTGGAACCTCACCTTCCCGATCGAGGTCCGCGTCGCCGCCGCCGACGATCTCATGCTTTCGACGGCGTCGGGCCGGCAGTCCGGGTACATCGCCGCGCACCGCTACGTGCGCGACAAGCCCAGCGACTACTTCGCCGAGGTCGAGCGGATCATGATCGAGCACGGCGGCCGCCCGCACTGGGGCAAGATGCACACCCGCACCGCCGAGTTCTTCCGCGGCGCCTACCCCCGGTTCGACGAGTTCCTGGCCGTGCGCGACGAGCTCGATCCGGACCGCGTCTTCGCCAACGACTACCTGGACGTCGTGCTCGGGCGGTAGAACCGGGCGCGTCAGGGGCGACGCAGATCCTCGAGGAGCACGTCGAGCGCGGCCTCGAGGTGGCCGATATCGCCCGTGGCGCGCAGGATCTGGACGCCGCCCTGGATCGCCGCGACGAACGCCGAGGCGATGGCGTCCGGGTCTGCGCTCGCCCGAACCAGTCCCTGCGTGCGGAGCGAGCGAACTCCGTCCGCGACGCGGGAGTGCCACTGGGCCAACAGGACCGCGGCGACCTCGTCGGAGCCGGGCGAGGCGCGGACCTGGGTCATGAGCGCCGCGAGCGGGCAGTGGGAGCCCTGCGCGCGGTATCGGGCCACGACGGTGTCGCGCCACGACTCCCATGCGGTCCACGAGGTCAGGGCTGACAGGTGGGGCTCCTGGTCGTCGAGCACCCGCTCGGCCTCGTGGTGGGCGACCGCGAGCAGCAACTCGGGTTTGCCGCCGGGGAAGTAGTGGAACAACTGACCCTTGCTCGTCCTCGTCGCGGCGAGGATGTCGTCGAGCGTGACGTCGGCGGGATCGTCGCGCCGCAGGTGCTCGGCGGCCCCCGCCACGATCCGCTCGCGCGTCGCGCGCCCCTTCGCCGTGATCGCCATGGGTGCAGCGTACCGAGATTTCTGGACTGGCGGGTCCAGAAAAATGCTCCTACCGTCGCGGACATGGGAATACACACTGGGCGCAGCGCCCTCGTCACCGGATCCACCAGCAACATCGGCCGCGCCATCGCGATCGCGATGGCGGCCGAAGGTGCGCACGTCGTCGTCTCCGGGCGCGACGAGGCGCGGGGTGCCGCCGTCGTCGACTCCATCCTGACAGCGGGAGGTCGGGCCGATTTCGTTCGTGCCGACTTCGACGGCTCATCCGTTCGCAGTCGTGAACTCGGTGACGCCGCGTTGGCGTTGACTGGCGGCCGGATCGATGTCCTGGTCAACAACGCCGGGATCTACCCGTCGAGCACCGACGCTCCGATCGCGGACGACGCCCTCGTCGACCACATGTACGCCGTGAACGTCAAGGCGCCGTTCTTCCTGACGCATCACCTGGCTCCGCGCATGGCTCCCGGCTCCGCCGTGGTCAACCTCGGGTCCTGGGTCGCCCGGCTGGGCCTTCCGGGCGATGGGCTGTACGCCTCGACGAAGGCGGCCCTCGAATCGCTGACCAGGTCGTGGGCCGCGCAGTACGGTCCGTCGGGCGTGCGGGTCAATGCGGTGTCGCCGGGTGTGATCCGCCCGTCCGAGGTCGCCGCCGGCCGGTTCCCGGGCGATCCGTTGATGGCGACCGCACCCGCCGGGGAATCCGGTGCGCCCGAGGCGATCGCGGCCGCCGTGGTCTTCCTCGCGTCCGACGCGGCGTCCTTCGTGCACGGCACCGTACTCGATGTCGACGGGGGCCGCGCCGGCGTCCACCTCGCGGCACACGGGTAGGGGCGTGCGGGTGCCGGACGGCGCCTGCCAAGATGCACCGCATGACATTGCGTGAGCGGTTCACCTGGGCCGAGGTCGACGGCACCGACGTGGTGGGGCCGGGCCAGCGGCTGCCGTGGCCCAAGACTCTCGGCATCGGCGTCCAGCACGTGGTGGCCATGTTCGGGTCCACCTTCCTGGTGCCGGTGCTCACCGGCTTCCCGCCGGCGACGACGCTGCTGTTCTCCGGTGTCGGGACGCTGCTGTTCCTGGTGATCACCGGGAACCGGCTGCCGAGCTACCTGGGGTCGAGCTTCGCGGTGATCGCGCCGATCACGGCGGCGACCGCGTCGCATTCGATGGGCTCCGCGCTCGGCGGCATCGTCGCGGTGGGCGTGCTGCTGATGCTGGTGGGCGCGGTGGTCCACGTCGCGGGGACCGCCTGGATCGAGAAGCTGATGCCGCCCGTGGTCACGGGCGCGATCGTGGCGCTGATCGGACTCAACCTGGCGCCCGCCGCGAAGGCCAACTACGAGAAGGCGGCCGTCACGGCCACCATCACCCTGGTCTGCCTGATCGCCTCCCTGGCCCTGTTCAAGGGCATGCTCGGCCGATTGGCGATCTTCACCTCGGTGGTGATCGGGTACGTGGTCGCGTGGATCCGCGGCGAGGTCGACTTCTCGAAGGTCTCCGCGGCGTCCTGGGTCGGCTTCCCGGAGTTCCACGCCCCGTCGTTCTCCTGGGCCGTACTGCCGATGTTCCTGCCGGTGGTGCTCGTGCTCGTGGCGGAGAACGTCGGGCACGTGCGTTCCGTCGCGCAGATGACCGGCGAGGACTACGACCCGGTCATGGGACGGGCCCTCGTGTCCGACGGACTCGCGACGGTGCTCGCCGGCGCGGGCGGTGGATCGGCGACCACGACCTATGCGGAGAACATCGGCGTCATGGCCGCGACCCGCGTGTACTCGACCGCCGCGTACTGGGTGGCCGGCGTTGCCGCAGTGTTGTTGGGGATGTCGCCGAAGGTGGGCGCCGTCATCGCGTCGATCCCGCCCGGCGTGCTCGGCGGGATCACGACGGCGCTCTACGGCCTCGTCGGCATCCTCGGGGTCCGGATCTGGGTGCAGGCGAGGGTGGACTTCTCGCAGCCGATCAACCAGCTGTCTGCCGCCGTGCCGCTGATCATCGGGATCGCGGACTTCACGTGGTCGCTCGGGCGGGTGGTGTTCACCGGCATCGCGCTGGGATCCGTCGCGGCGATCGTCATCTACCAGGGGATGCGGCTGTTGGGACGGCACGGCTCGGAGGCGCTGGGCTGATCCGGCGGGCCACGTCGGGCCGCCGGCCCACGGAAGTGCCCGGAGAAGGGACGCCCGCGGCGGTACGATTCGGACATGACCGCCGCGTCCGATCCGCCGCTCCTCTCGTTCGAGCAGTGGTGCGCCTTGGGGGAGGACATCGACACGCGGACGGAGCTGGTGCGGGGGGAACTGATCGTGTTACCACGTCCGAGGACGGATCATCAGACGGCGATAGCGGAATTGTTGTTCCAGTTCCGATCACAGCTTCCGCCGGGGCTCCGCGCGTACCCGGAGATCGACGTGGTGCTCGACAGTGGCCCGCGGCCCACCGTCCGGGTGCCGGACATCGCCGTCGGCGCGTATCCGCCGCCGGCGCAGTTGGCGATCGCGGCGCACATGGTCCTGGTCGTCGAAATCCTCTCGCGCAGCACAAGCCGGACGGACCGCGTCGCCAAGCGCGCCGAGTACGCGCGCGCCGGCATTCCGCACTACTGGATCGTCGACCTCGACGCGCAGGAGGTCGAGGCCATGACGCTCGTGGACGGCGCGTACACGAGCGCGGTCGCCCACAACGAGTTCGCGACCACGGCGCCCTTCGCCGTCCGGATCGATCTGACCGCTCTCGTCTGAGCCGTTCGCAGCGGCACCGTCGACTAGAGTCCCAGCCATGAGCGAGACGCTGATCGAGGGACCCCTGAACGCCGTGCACGTCGAGCTGGGGGCGGCGTTCGCGCCCTTCGGCGGCTGGTCGATGCCCGTCAAGTACGCGGGCACCGTCGGCGAGCACACGGCGGTCCGCGAGGCCGTCGGCATCTTCGACGTGAGCCACCTGGGGAAGGCCACCGTCGCCGGGCCGGGCGCCGCCGAATTCGTCAACCGGGTCCTCACCGCCGATCTCGGCAAGATCCACCCCGGCAAGGCGCAGTACACGCTGTGCACCAACGAGTCCGGCGGCGTGATCGACGACCTGATCGTCTACTACGTCTCCGACGACGAGCTCTTCCTCGTGCCCAACGCCGCCAACACCGCGGCCGTCGTGGCGCACCTGCGCGAGCGCGCCCCGGAAGGGGTCACCGTCGTCGATCAGCACCGCGACTACGCCGTGCTCGCGGTCCAGGGGCCGACGTCGGCGGAGGTGCTGCAGGCCGTCGGGCTGCCGACCGAGATGGAGTACATGGCGTACGAGGACGCCTCCCTGAACGGCACGCCCGTACGGGTGTGCCGCACCGGCTACACCGGCGAGCACGGCTACGAGCTCATCCCCGCCTGGGGCGACGCCGAGACGGTGTTCCGCGCCCTGCTGCCCGAGATCACCTCGCACGGCGGCCAGCCCGCCGGCCTCGGCGCCCGCGACACCCTGCGCACCGAGATGGGCTACCCCCTGCACGGGCACGAGCTGACCGTCGACATCACCCCCGTGCAGGCCCGCGCGGGCTGGGCCGTGGGCTGGAAGAAGCCCGAGTTCGTGGGGCGCGACGCGCTGCTCGCCGAGAAGGAGGCGGGCCCGTCCCGCAAGCTCTGGGGCCTGCGGGCCACGGGCAAGGGCGTCCTGCGTGCCGACCTGACGGTCCTCGGGGCCGACGGTGCCGCCATCGGCACCACCACGTCGGGAACCTTCAGCCCCACCCTGAAGACGGGAATCGCCTTGGCGCTCATCGATTCCGCGGCGGGCGTCGCCAAGGGCGACACCGTGAGCGTGGACGTGCGCGGGCGAGGCATCGAGTGCGAGGTCGTGCTGCCGCCGTTCGTCGAGGCGAACACGAAGTAGGCGCTCGGCCCCCCTCGCGGGGCCCGGGGCGGGGCGCCGAAAAAATACTCGGGGTTCCTACTGATTGGTACGGCCCGCGCGGACCGGCGCGGGTCGTAGAATCAGCTCCCATGACAACTGGCACGGCCTTCGCCCTCACCCGCAACGACCACCCCCGCTCTGCGGCTGAGCGCTCCGAGATCCTGGCGAACCCGGGATTCGGCAGGTACTTCACCGACCACATGGTCTCCCTCCGCTGGAGCAAGGAGCAGGGCTGGCACGACGCCGAGGTCCTGCCCTACGGGCCCATCCCGATGGAGCCGTCGGCGGCGGTGCTGCACTACGCGCAGGAGATCTTCGAGGGGCTCAAGGCCTACCGTCAGCCCGACGGTGCCATCGCCACCTTCCGGCCCGAGGCGAACGCGGCCCGCTTCCAGCGCTCCGCGGAGCGCCTGGCGATCCCGCCGCTGCCGGAGGAGGTGTTCATCGAGGCGCTCAAGCAGCTCGTCGCCATCGACGCCGACTGGGTGCCCGCCGCCGGTGGCGAGGAGGCGCTGTACTTCCGGCCGTTCATCTTCGCCGACGAGGAGACCCTCGGCGTCAAGCCCTCCAACAGCTACCGGTTCCTCGTGATCGCCTCGCCGGCCGGCGCGTACTTCTCCGGCGGGGTGAAGCCCGTGTCGGTGTGGCTCTCGCGTGAGTACGTGCGCGCCGCCCCCGGCGGCACCGGCTTCGCCAAGTGCGGTGGCAACTACGCCGCGTCGCTCGTCGCGCAGGCGCAGGCCGCGCAGCAGGGCTGCGACCAGGTCGTGTGGCTCGATGCGCTCGAGCACGAGACGATCGAGGAGATGGGCGGGATGAACCTGTTCTTCGTCTTCGGCTCCGGCTCGGAGGCCCGCGTGGTGACGCCCGAGCTCACCGGCACGCTGCTGCCCGGCGTCACCCGCGACTCGCTGCTGCAGCTCGCGCGCGACGCGGGCTTCGAGACCGAGGTCCGGCGGATCACGGTCACCGAGCTCAAGGAGGGCGCCGCGTCCGGCGCCATCACCGAGGTCTTCGCCTGCGGCACCGCCGCGGTCATCACCCCCGTCGGGCGGGTCAAGGGCGCGTCCGAGGACTTCACCATCGGCGACGGAGGGTCCGGCGAGATCACCATGGCCCTGCGCGAGACCCTCACCGGCATCCAGCGCGGCACCGTGCCGGACACCCACGGCTGGATGGAGACGCTGGGCTGAGTGGGAGCTGCGGGTCCCTGGCCGCGATGGGATTCGGGTGTCGGGGAGGGCCGAGAACCGATGGTCCTTCTCGCAAGCGATGCGTCCCGCGCATACCCTGTGACCTGCGATGATTGAGGTCAGGGTATACACCGGCTGCATACCCTGATCGGGGCAGACCTGACGGATTCACTCGGGGTAGTTGGTTGCCAATGCTGCATCGAGCTTGTCGATCAGTGGATCCAAGGCCGCCACGCTACCTGGCGACGCCCTGCTGCCGCTGTCGCCCGCCCCGCCCGCCCGCTGGCTACCGACTGGACTTCCATCGGGTGTAGAGGGCGTCGATGGCGGGTGCCACGGCGTCGTAGAGTTGCCAGGTGTCCGGGGCGGCGTAGGTGGAGTCGTACCGGGCGACCTCCGGCACCGTCGAGTACGCGTCCAGGTACGCCGAGTACGAGGCGTCGGTGAAGGCGTTCCCCTCGTCGGTGAAGGCGCCGGCGTCGAACTGGCCCACCATGTGCTGCACCAGGTATGCGCCCGGCGTGAGCTTGCGGTCGTCGAGCAGGTCGAGGTGCGGATCCGGGACCGGTTCGGGGACCCCGTGCCACAGGGTCGTGCCGCTCGCGAGACCGTGCGCCCGCATCCAGGCGTAGAAGATCCCGATGTGCGTCGCGGCGCTGTCCTCGGGGAGGCCGAGCTCGTCGACGGTCTCCTGGTGCCACTCGGCATCGTCGTAGGTCATGACGTGAGGCTCCCGCGCGGCGGTTGGCGGCGCCTTGTCGCCCGGTTGGTCAGGACGTGACGTGCTGCGCCGAGTGGCCGATCGCGGCGTCCTCGCCGAGGGTGCGCATGAATCTCGCCTGGCTGACATCGCCGCGGCGGGCGGCCCGCTCGCGGCCGCCGGGGAGCTGGTTGAAGACCGACTCGACGAGATGGTACGGAATCTTCAGGGCGGGATACCAGGGGAGCGTCGGCGGGACGCCGAGCTCCTTCATCGCCGCGGTGCCGAGGTAGGCGGTCGCGATGGACAGGTGCTGCGACCGGGCGATGCGGCGGCGGATCCCACTGAGGTGCTGGTAGTTCCATGCCATCGGGTCGTCGGCCATCGGCTGCGCGAGGGCCCTGCTCGTCTCGTCCGGGGTGGAGAGCGCGCGGGAGGTCTGGAACAGGATCCGCAGGCTGTCGCGGTAGCTGTGGGGCAGGAAGTCGTCGTGCACGCCCATGAGCCGGCCGACGTACCGCGTCAGGTGCGCCGCGGCCTCGTACTCGCGCGGATGCGCGAGCATCCCGAGGCCCATGCCGGTGGCGACCGGCGCGATGAGCGCGCCGACCAGCGTGGCCGCCATGTCGGTCTGGTTGATCGGCAGGCCGTGCGCGTCGAAGTCCCAGTCGGGCAGGGCCATCACGTGCCGGCGCACCATCGAGTGGATGAAGCGCACGTGCAGCGTTGAGCGGTAACCGACGCCGCCGGGGCGCAGACCGTCGGGCACGATCACGTCGAGCGCCCACTGCGAGGTCTCCGCGAACCGCTTGTTCGAGCCCTTCTCGAGCGCGCCCGTGCGCAGCAGCGTCTGGTTGAAACCCGAGAACAGGTAGCCGCCCATGAGCGCCACATCGCGCGCGACGGAGAAGCCGTCCGCTCCGCCGCTGCGCATGAGCTGCCCGCCCAGGAGGATCGTGTCCCAGTCGACCCAGTCGGGGACCGCCTCCATCTCCGCGAAGAACTCCCGGATCTCCGACGGTGCTGCGGGCACCGTCGCGATCCCGTCGTTCAGGGCGCGCTCGAAGAGCGGCTTGCGGGCGTCGCGGTCCTCGTAGATCCAGTCGACCAGCCGATCCATCTGCTCGTCGCCGACGGTGAGGAGCTCGCCGAACCGGCGGAACTCCGCCGGAGTGGGCTCGGGGAGGCGGAGGAAGCGGCTGACCATCATGATGCCGGGCGGCACGCGGCGCGGGGACGAGGGATGGCGCGCGGGGACCTCGGTCGGGGCGGTAGCGGTCATCTCGGCCTCCGGATCGTCAATGACAACTGTCGTTGTCAAATCTAGGCGGACTCCTCGAACGAGTCAACAACCAAGTTAGTCGTCGTTCTTGGCGCGGTGACCGGATCAGACCACGCAGAGGCCGACCAGCGCGATCACCGCGGCGATCTCGATGCCGAAGCCGAGGACATCGCCGCTGACGCCGTCGAAACGACGCACGCAGTGCCGCATCGCGAGGAACGCCAGTGCCAGCCCGCCCGCGGCGGCGAGCGGGCCCTGCCAGGGGAGGCCCGGCACCGCCGGGACCGCCACGGCCAGCGCGACCAGGACCCAGAACCCTTGCGCCGCAAGGCCCTGGGTGCCGGCCGTCAGCGCGCCGAAACCGTCGGGGTTCGACGGTGCCCAGTCCGTCCGGCAGCCGAGGACCGCGGCGACGCGGGCGGTACCCACGGCGACGCCGATCGCGAGCCACAGGCCGCGCTCCGCGAGGGCCCCGATGGCCGAGCTTTCGGCGACGAGGAGCAGTACGAGGGCGGCGGCGCCGAACGGCCCGACGGTGCCCTGGCGCATGATCTCCCGCGCGCGTTCGGGCGGGCCGTAGCTGCCGAGGCCGTCGACGCAGTCCGCGAATCCGTCGAGGTGCATGCCCCGCGTGACGAGCGCCGCGGCGCCGACCGCGAGCGCGCCGACGAGCACCGGCGGCAGGCCCGCGAACTGCGCCACCCAGGCGACTGCCACCGTCGCACTCGCGACGACCGCGCCGGTGATGGGCACGCGGGCGATGATGCGGGCACCGTCGGCCCTCGCGACCGGGCTCGGCTGCAGCGAGCCGGGCACGGGCAGCACCGTCATCCAGGCGACGGCGGCGGACAGGTGCCGCACGTCAGTCCGAGGACTTCCCCGACACCCCGGCGGAGTCGAAGGTCGCCATCTCGCCGAGGACCGCGACGGCCGACCGGACGAGCGGCAGCGCGAGGGCTGCGCCGCTGCCCTCGCCGAGTCGCAGGCCCAGGTCGAGGAGCGGCTCGAGGTCGAGGCGGCGCAGCGCCAGCGCATGCGCGGGCTCGGGGCTGAGGTGGCCCGCGGTCCACCAGCTCGCCGCGCCGGGCGCGAGGTCGTTCGCGACCAGTGCGGCGGCCGTGACCACGACACCGTCGAGGATCACCGGCGTGCGGCGGACCGCCGCCTGCGCGAGGAATCCGGCCATCGCCGCCAGGTCGGCCCCGGCGACGGTGCGCAGCAACGCCTTCGGATCACCGGTGTGCGGGCGCGCGCGGTACATGCCGTCGCGGATCGCGGCGGCCTTGCGCATCCACGCGTTGTCGTCGATGCCGGTGCCGCGGCCGACCACCAGGACCGGCTCGGTGTCGGTGAGCGCGCCCACGAGGACAGCGGCGGGCGTGGTGTTGCCGATGCCCATGTCGCCGAGGACGAGCAGATCCGCCCCCGAGTCGATCTCCTCGTCGGCGATCCGCCGGCCGGCGGCGATCGCGGCGATCGTCTCCTCGTCGGACATCGCATCGGTCGTCGCGATGTCGCCCGACGAGCGACGGATCTTGTTGCGGCTCAGGTCCTCACGCGTGTCGCCCGCGACGGCGATGTCCTCGACCCGGACCGTGGCGCCGGCCTGCGCCGCCAGCACGTTGATCGCCGCGCCCCCGGCGGCGATGTTCGCCACCATCTGCGCCGTGACCTCCGGCGGGTACGCCGAGACGCCGCCGGCTGCGACGCCGTGATCGCCGGCGAAGACCACGATCCGCGCGCGCTCGAACTGCTTCGGCGGGCACACGCCCTGGCAGGCCGTGATCCACTCGCCGAGCTGCTCGACCCGGCCCAGCGACCCCGCGGGCTTGGTCAGCTCCAGCTGGCGGTCGCGGGCCTCCCGGCCGACGAACGGGTCCGGCGGGGACAGCTGGGGGAAGGCGAGCGGATCGGTACCGGGGTCGAAGGGCGGCAGCTCGACCGGGGGGAGGGCGGGCGCCGCGGGCCCCGACGGTGCCGGGGCGGCGACCGGCGCGGCGGCGGGGAGCGGCGCACCGTCGGGCACGGCGCCGGGGAGTGCGGCACCCGTCAGCAGGACCGGGATGCCGGCCACGACGAGCTCGGCCCGGTCCGCGATCGCCGCGAGGCGTGCGTTGACCGTGCCGAGGAGGTCCTGGAAGACGCGGCCTGCGTGCGTGGCCGGGACGACGGACAGGCCCACCTCGGGGCTGACCAGGACCAGGTCGCCCGGGTAGGCGGCGGCAGCGGCGACGAGGCCGTCGAGTTCCGTCGTCATCTTCTCGGGTGTGTCCCAGCCGACGGCGTCGAGGCGCGCGGCGAGCCAGCCGCCGAGGTCGTCGACGAGCGTGGGTGCCGAGCCCTCGGACAGCACCGACCGCAGGTCCTGGGTCTCGACGGTGGCCCACGAGTCCGGGCGGCGCTCGCGGTGCGCGGCGACGCGCGCGACGAGGTCCGGGTCACCGTCGGGCCGCGGGGCGGTAGCGACGTAGCGGACCGGACCGGTGCCGATCAGCTGCTCGGCGCGCGCGGACTTACCCGACCGGACCCCGCCGAGAACGAGGGTGAGCGCCACGGGTTAGACCGCGTCGCCGGGCTTGACCCGCGGGCGCGGGATGCGCATGCGGCGCAGCTGCGTGGTGCGCATGAACGCGTACCAGCCGAGGCGGAAACCGGTCTCGGTGGTGTCGGGCCAGCGCTCGCGGACCCGGTTGTTGATCCGGCGGCCGGTGAGGAAGCCCTCGACGCCCATGATGATGACCATGGCCAGGAGGAGCAGCATCGGGATGCCGGCCAGTGCGGGCATGTTGACGGTGACGAGCATGAAGACCATGACCGCGACCGCCACCGGGATGAACATGGTGGAGACGTGGCGCTTCGCGTCGATCAGATCGCGCACGTAGGCCTTGACGGGGCCCTTGTCGCGGATCGGAAGATACCGATCGTCGCCCTGCATCATGAGCTCGCGGCGCTCGTTCGCCAGCGTGCGGCGCTCGGCCGAGGCGGCCTTGCGCTCCTCCTTGCTCATGGAGTTCTTGAGCTCCTTGCGCCGGGCCCGGGCCTCCGCCCGGGTCATCGGCGCGGGTGCGACGGGGCCGCGCTTGCGGCCCTGCGCCTCGCGACGGCTGGGCGTCGGGCGGCCCTTGCCGGGCGTCTGTACGGGCTTGGCGAGGTTCTCGGCCGCGGTCTCGTCGACGGACGCGGAGCCGTCGGCGTCCGCGGCCTCGGAGGTCGTATCGTCGGCCTTCTGCCAGGGAAGTTTCACGTCGTCCAGCCTATTCGATCGGGGCGGGCGGGCGGTGATGCGGGGGAGGGACGCGGGCGGTGGGGACTACGGGGAATGTCGGCCGGGGGAGTACCGTTGAACCAGACACCGACGTGCGTCTGTGAGGAGAACCTATGACTACTGCTGAGAGCGAAACCACCGGTGTGGTGCTGACCGAGGCCGCTGCCTCGAAGGCGAAGGCACTGCTGGACCAGGAGGGTCGTGACGACCTGTCGCTGCGCATCGAGGTGCAGCCGGGCGGCTGTGCCGGCCTGCGCTACCAGCTGTACTTCGACGACCGATCGCTCGACGGTGACGTGCTGTCCGAGTTCGGCGGCGTGAAGCTGTCCGTGGATCGGATGAGCGTTCCGTTCCTGATCGGCGCGAAGATCGACTTCGTCGACTCGATCGAGAAGCAGGGTTTCACCATCGATAACCCGAACGCCACCGGCTCCTGCGCCTGCGGCGACTCGTTCAACTGACGCAGCACTGACGCCCCTCGGGGCGTGCGAAACCCTCTCGCGGTTAGGCTCACGGAATACATCCGTCGCCAACCACGGGAGGGTTTCGCCGTGTCGATCGCCGTGTCCGGCTCCATCGCCACCGATCATCTGATGCGCTTCGAGGGGAAGTTCTCCGAGCAGCTGCTCGCCGAGCACCTCGCGCACGTGTCGCTGAGCTTCCTGGTGGAGGAGCTGGTTCTGCAGCGCGGCGGTGTCGGCGCGAACATCAGCTTCGGCATGGCGCGGCTCGGCCGCCGGCCGGTGCTGATCGGCGCCGTCGGCAAGGACTTCGACGAGGGCTACCGGGCCTGGCTCGAGGACTCGGGCGTCGATACCCGCGCCGTCCGGGTCTCGGACACCGCCCACACCGCCCGCTTCCAGTGCACGACGGACGCCGAGATGGCGCAGATCGCCTCGTTCTACTCGGGCGCGATGGCCGAGTCGCGGGAGATCGCGATCGCGGACGTGGTCGGCACCGTCGGAGCCCTGGACCTCGTGGTGATCGGCGCGAACGATCCCGCGGCGATGGCGCTGCACAGTGCGCAGTGCCGCGAGGCGGGGATCCCGTTCGCGGCGGACCCGTCGCAGCAGCTCGCGCGGCTGAACGGTGAGGAGGCGCGAGCGCTCGTCGAAGGTGCGAAGTTCCTCTTCACCAACGAGTACGAGTGGGGGCTGCTGCAGCAGAAGACCGGCGTCAGCGCCGAGCGGCTCACCGAGATGGTCGAGGTCCGGGTGACGACGCTCGCCGAGAAGGGGGCCGAGATCGTGGTGAACGGTGCCGACGGCGCCGTCGCGCAGCGGATCCATGTCGACGTGGTGCCGGACCGCGGCCGGGTCGACCCCACGGGTGTCGGCGACGCCTTCCGTGCCGGCTTCCTCGTGGGCCTGGACGCGGGCCTGTCGTACGAGCGCGCGGGCCAGCTCGGCTCGTACGTCGCGGTGAAGGTGCTCGAGACCGTGGGGCCGCAGGCCTGGGACTACGACGCCGACGATGCCCGCGAGCGACTGGCCGAGGCCTACGGCGCCGAGGTGGCCGCGGAGATCCTCGGAGCGCTGTAGCTCACAATCCCTGTTACCGATGAGTAACCTACGGTATCGTAGGTTGCATGACGATCGCCGGAGTCCCTGAGGTCAAGCCACGGCTGCGTGGGGTGATCCACCAGTTCGGGGCGTTCGGCGCCGTGCTGTTCGGTGTCCCGCTCGTGGTGGCGGGGTTCCTCCAGTCGGCGGCCGCCGGGTTCGCCCTGCTGGTGTACGCCGTCACCGTGTTCGGGGTGTTCGGGGTCAGCGCCGCGTACCACCGCGGCAAGTGGACCGAGGCGCAGCGGATCTGGATGAAGCGCGCCGATCACTGCATGATCTTCGTGTTCATCGCCGGCAGTTACACGCCGATCGCCGTGCTGGCGCTGCCGTCGTCCGTGGCCAGGTGGGTGCTGGCGGTGGTGTGGGGCGGGGCCGCGGCCGGTGTCGCGCTGAAGCTGCTGTGGCCGCACGCGCCGCGCTGGGTCGGCGTGCCGCTCTACATCGCTCTCGGCTGGGTGGTGATCGCGGTCGCGGGCGATCTCGTGCGCGGCGCCGGATGGACCGCCGCGATCCTGCTTGTGATCGGCGGCGTTCTGTACAGCGGGGGAGCGGTGCTCTACGCGACCCGCTGGCCGAATCCGTGGCCGGGCGTCTTCGGGCACCACGAGTTCTTCCACGCCGCCACCGTGATCGCCGCGGCCTGCCATTACGCCGCAATGTGGATCACGCTGCTGCGCTGAGCCGAGGCGGCGGGACGCCGCGGGGCGGTGGGTGCGTTCGCGCGAGCCATGCGTGCCGCGCATGGTTCTGATAGGTGCTGGTCAAAGGCTATTTTCGAGTCGATGATCATGCGCCGCGTGCATACCAGCCTGGATCCGCGGCGCGGCCCGTGGGGATCCGTGGATCGCGGGCGCGTTGTCGTCCCGCGTCCGCGCGAGTGCGGGAATGCGGCCTGCGCGGCGGCCGCAAGAGCTTGACCTTGTCGCAGCGTCAAGGTGTGTACTGCTTCCATCACCCCAGATGGAGGTCCCATGAGAATCGGCGACGTCGCCCGCATCGCGGGCGTATCGACCCGCGCGATCCGGCACTACCACCGGATCGGGATCGTCGCGGAGCCCGCGCGAGAGTCCAACGGCTACCGCTCGTACACCCTCGATGACGTGGTCCTCGTGCTGCGTATCCGGCGTCTGGCCGAGACCGGCATGTCGCTCGACGAGATCGCGGACGTGCTGGACGACGACGGGCACCACCGCGAGCTCGACGAGGTGCTCGCCGAGCTCGACGCGGACCTCGCGCGACAGGAGGACGCGATCCGGGATCGCCGGCGTCGCCTGGCGGACCTGAGGGTGACCGCGGCCGGGTCGCCGGTATCCGAACGGGTCGGCGCGATCGCCGGGCGGATCGTTGAGGTGTACGGGCCCGACGGTGCCGCGGGCCGGATGGAGTTGGCGGTGATGGAGGTGCTCACCAGCGTGGTGCCCGGCGCCGTCGAGCTGTACGAGGCGGCCCTCAGCGATCCAGCGATGGTGTCGGCGTCCGGGGACATCGCGACCGCCTTCGACGCACTGCAGTCGGCCGACCCGGAGGCACCCGAGGTGCGTGCCCTCGCCGACGGCCTCGTCGCAGTGGCGGGCATGCTGACCCCGCCTCCTGGGGCGGCTCCGGGCGCTCTGCGCATCGCACCTGACGACGTGACCGCGTGGTTCGACTCCGCGGACTGGATGTCCGCGGCGCAGCGGCGCTGCATCGAGCTCATGATGCAGGGGATGAGGGCGGGGTCATGAGCCTCCGGCGCACCGAGGCCGCGCTCGGCAGGATGCTGCCCGCGAAGGTCGTGACCCTCTTGCTCGCCGAACCTCGTGGCGCGGCAGCGGTGTTGACCTTGATCCGCCGACGGCGACCGGCCGGACAGTCGTTTTCCCACCACCGCGACGTCGTGATCATCCTGTGGGTCGTCGTCGCCATGACGGTGCTCGAGGGCGCCGTGGTCGACGTGCTGTTGCGCGTGATCCTCGGACCCTCGCCGTGGGTGTGGATCGCGCTGGGGCTGCACGTGTACGCCGTCTACATGATCGTTGCGGTGTACGCAGGCATGGTCACCCGCCCGCACTCGCTCGACGGTGCCGTGCTCCGCCTGCGATCGGGGCTCGGGGCGGAGGTGGTCGTCCCGGTCGCCGCGATCGAGGAGGCGAGTCCGGGGCGGTTCAGGGACTTCGACAACTCGGGCTGGAAGGTCGACGGGGACGGGAACGCCACGATGGCCTCTCGCGAGGCGAACTTCCGGCTCGCGCTGACCCCGGACGCTGAGGTCGTGGTGAACGGGCGAGTTCGCCCGGCGCCGCAGACGATTCACCTCACCGTCGACGAACCGCGCCGCCTCTCCGACGCGCTCGCCGGGTCACGCAGGCTCCCCGGACTCTGGGAGTCCGACGGTGTGCCGCTCACCGTCGGGCATGAATAACGCAACGGGAGCGCCGGAAGAGGCCACCCGGCCCTACAGGCGCACCGGGTAGACCGGCTCCTCGATGACGGGATGGATACGGTCCTCGACGAAGATGCCGTGCCAGACCATGAACACCAGGACGGTCCAGATCCGTCGGGAATGGTCGGTGCCACCCGGCCAGCCCTCGGGCGCCTTGGCCTTGTGCTCGTCGAGCATGGCGAGCACCGCGCGGCGATCGACCCACTCGTCGGTCTGGGACTGCTCGATCGTCTCGCGGGCCCAGTCGTAGAGTTCCGGGCCGGCGAGCCAGTGCCGCAGCGGCACGGGGAAGCCCAGCTTCTTCCGATGCAGTACGTGCGGCGGGATGATCTCCTCCAGTGCGCGGCGCAGCGCGTACTTGGAGGTGCCGCCGGCCAGCTTGAGGTCGGCGGGCAGCGTCTCCGCGACGCGGAAGACCTCCTTGTCGAGGAAGGGCACGCGCAGCTCGAGCGAGTTGGCCATCGTCATCTTGTCGGCCTTGACCAGGATGTCGCCGCGGAGCCAGGTGAACTGGTCCAGGTGCTGCATCCGCTCGACGGGGCCCCAGCCCTGCGTCGTGGCGTAGATCGGCGCCGTGACATCGGTGTGCGTCCAGTCCTCGCGGAAGCCGGGCAGTACCGCCCGCAACTGCGCGTCGTTGAACGAGCGGGCGTTGCCGTAGTAGCGCTCCTCCAGCGGCAGCGAGCCGCGCTGCAGGAGGGACTTGCCGCGCCTGCCCTCGGGCATGCGGTCGCCGATCCGCCCCGCGGTCCGTCGCGCCCAGGCGGGCAGCCGGTCGAAGGGCGCGAGCGAGAGCGGCTCCTTGTAGATGGTGTAGCCGCCGAACAGCTCGTCGGCGCCCTCGCCCGACAGCACGACCTTGACGTGCTTGCGGGCCTCCTTCGCCAGGTAGTAGAGGGGCACGAGCGACGGGTCGGCCACCGGATCGTCGAGGTACCAGACGATGGCCGGGATCGCGTCGCGGAACTCCTCGGGCGACACGGTCTTGATGACGTGCCGCGCGCCGATCGCCTCGGCGGACTCGGCCGCGACGTCGACCTCGCTGTAACCCTCGCGCTGGAAGCCGGTGGTGATGGTGATCAGGTCGGGGTTGTGCTGGATCGCGAGTGCGGCGACCGCGGTCGAGTCGATGCCGCCGGACAGGAACGAGCCGACGGTCACGTCCGCTCGCATGTGCATCTTCACCGAGTCCCGCAGGGCGTCCGCGATGTCGCGGTAGATCGCCTTCGCCTCGGCCGACTCCAGCCCACCCGTCACGGGCTTGACGGGGAAGCGCGGCTCGAAGTAGCGCTTGCCGGTCACCTCGCCGCCGGGGGAGACGGTGGCGTAGCACCCAGACTCGAGTCGCCGGATCCCCAGGTGCAGCGACTCGGGTTCGGGGACGTACTGCAGGACGGTGTAGTGCTGCACCGCGCGTGGATCCAGGCCGGGCCGCAGTCCGGCCTCGTCGGCGAGGGCCAGGACGGACTTCTTCTCCGAGGAGAAGACGGTGCCCTTGCTTCCGGTCCCGACGTACAGGGGCTTGATGCCGAACGGGTCGCGCGCCAGGGTCAGCTCGCGGCGCTCCGTGTCCCACAGCGCGAAGGCGAACATGCCGCGCAGCTGCGCGAGCACGCCCTCGATGCCCCAGTGATGGAATCCCGCGACGATCGGCTCACCGTCGCCCTCGGTCCGGAACGCGACGCCGAACTCCTCGGCGAGGCGCGTGCGCAGCTCGAGGTAGTTGTAGATCTCGCCGTTGAAGGTGAGCGCGTACCGCTCCGGGTTCTCCGGCGGGCCCCAGCGCAGCGGCTGGTGCGCATGGTCGATGTCGATGAAGGACAGGCGGTTGAAGGTGAGCGCGAGGTCGTCGTCGTGCCAGGACCGGCCCGACTCGTCCGGACCGCGGTGCCGCATGCACCGGCCGGCCGCGGTCACCGCGTCGACGACATCGCCCGCGCTCTGATCGGCGGACAGGAATCCCAGGAGGCCACACACGGTCAACCAGTATGCCGGAACGGCCTCGGGTACCGGAACGGCGCAGGCCAACGCAGGAGACGGCGGAAACGACGCGCCATTTGCCGACCCCGCAACGTGGACCGGCCCCTGTTGGTCTACGCTGCGTAGTACAAGGGGAACGTGCAGCCCCGGCGCTGAGTTCCCGAGGGAGTCTCGACCGTCGGAACGGGCCCCGCAGCACTGACCGTGTTTCAGCAGGAAGGCGCGACATTGGCACCCGGAAGTAACGCCCACGGTGGGGCCGCGTCCTGGCGTAAGCGCCTGGTTCTGGCCGCCGGGCTCGTGGTCGGCATGTTCGCTCTGGCGGGCTGCTCGGCCGACGAGGTGATGCGTTTCGGTTGGCCCGAGGGTGTGACCCCCGAGGCCCGCGACATGACAGAGCTCTGGAGCTGGTCCGTGGTGGCCGCGCTCATCCTCGGCGTCCTGGTGTGGGCTGCCACCTTCTGGACCATCACCTTCCATCGCAAGAAGGCCGGTTCGGAGGACTTCCCTCGGCAGACGGCGTACAACGTGCCGCTGGAGCTCACGCTCACCGCGATCCCGTTCCTCATCATCGCCGTCCTCTTCTACTTCACCGTGGTCGTGCAGACCAAGGTCGAGAAGCTCGAGGACAACCCGGGCGTCACCGTGGACGTGACCGCGTTCCAGTGGAACTGGCGGTTCGCGTACCGCGAGGTCACGCTCGACGGCAACACCGTCAAGCTCGAGCGGCCGAACCCGTACGGCCAGCAGCCCGACATCGCGAAGCTCAACGAAGAGGCCGCGAAGATGAAGGAGCACGGGCACGTCGAGAAGCAGGACGAGCGCGGCCCGAACCACGGCCGGTTCCAGGACATCCGCGACTACCTGAAGTTCAGCAGCGTCGAGGTGCAGGGCTCCACCGCCGAGATCCCCGTGCTGGTCCTCCCGATCAACACGCGCATCCAGTTCGATCTGGCCTCGGCAGACGTGGTCCACTCGTTCTACGTGCCGCAGTTCGCCTTCAAGCGCGACGTGATGCCGAACCCCGTGCAGAACCACACGCAGAACAAGTTCCAGATCTCGAGCATCGACCGCGAGGGCTCCTTCGTCGGCCGCTGCGCCGAGATGTGCGGTGACTACCACTCGATGATGAACTTCGAGATCCGCGCCGTCACGCCCGAGAACTTCAAGAAGTACATCCAGGCGCGCCAGGCGGGCCAGGACAACGCCGCCGCGCTCGGATCGTTGACCACTTCGGCCGGCGTTCGTGAGTCGGGTACGTCGACCAGCACCTTCCCGTTCGACACCCGCCGCACCGGCCGCACCGCGTCGGGCGAGAGCACCAAGCCCGTCACCGAAGGGGTGAAGTAACCCAATGAAGGTCGAAGCGAAGCTCTTCGAGTTCCTGACCGCATTCTTCTTCCTCGCGGGCATCCTGTACACCGTCGTCACCGCGCTGTGGGGTCCCGGCTACGGCTACGGCGCCGTGGAGTGGGTCGGTGTGGTCGGAATGTTCCTCACCGGCGGCCTGACGCTGATCATCGGTACCTACTTCCGGTTCGTGTCCAACCGCGTCGACACCCGCCCGGAGGACTACGAGGACGCCGAGGTGTCCGACGGTGCCGGCGAGCTCGGCTTCTTCAGCCCCCACTCCTGGTGGCCGATCCTGCTGTCGGCCTCGGTCGCCGTCGTCGGCATCTCCGTCGCGCTGCAGCTGTACTGGCTGTGGATCTTCGGTGGCGCGCTCGTCATCGCCGCGGCCTGGGGCCTCGTCTTCGAGTACCACAAGGGTCCCGAGAAGCACTAGATCCACGGATCGTCGAACGGCGCCCGTCCCGGAATTCACCGGGGCGGGCGCCGTTCTTCTGTTCGCGTTCACCGGGCGGCCGCCCGCGGGTGATTGCATGCAAGCCATGACGCAGGTCGAATCCGGGCTGTCCGTACGCAAGCTCACCGCCGATGAGATGCGGGGGCGGGGCGGGTCGAGTGCCGCGCCGACCGCGAAACTCGATTTCTCCGTCACCGAGCCGGAGGCGCACGGCGGTGGCGAGTACGGCGTCGTCGGGCACATCGGCGTCGTGCACGCGCCGGAACGCGCCTACCTCGCCGTCGGCACCGTCGGCAGCCCCCGGACCTCGGACGACTTCCGGACCGCGGCCGAGGCCCTTTACGCGGCCGCGTACGGCGTCAAGGTGCGCAACAAGGCGCTGGCCCGCCGCGGTACCCCCGGAGCCGACGACGAGGTGCGCAGCGATTTCACCATCCCGCCCCTGGAGCGGCTGCGCGGAGACCTCACCGCGCACACGACCGCGGAGGCCCGGTGGACCCTGCTACTGCGCCGGCCCGCGTGGATCGACGACGCCGAGGTGGGGGACGTCCTCGAGCAGCTCGAGGTGTCCAAAGGGGTCAAGAACCTCACCCGCGTGCGCTGTCTGGACCTGCCGGCATCGTCGTACCTGCAGACCCGCGTCGACGGACGGTGGTCCGCCGCGGTCACGCCCACCGCGAAGGCCTTCGCGGTCCAGCTGCGGGAGCGGGGCCTGACGGCCGTCGACGGTGCCTGGCACGAGGTCTGCCTCGGGGAGCCCGGCGCGCCCGTGGGGCAGAGCAGCTACCTGCTGCGCCTCCGACTGGCCTGAACTCAGCCGCGCTCGTCGCGGACACGCGCCTTGTCACCGCGGCCACCGTCGCTGTTGGGCATGTGGCTGTGGGGGCGCGCTGGGGCACCGAGGGCAAATCGGGTGCGGGAAGGCATCCGCACCCTCTACGCGCGACCGCACCCGGCATGCCGGGTGCGGTGAGGTGAATCAGGTGCGAGAGGCCATCCGCACCCGAAACGCCCGGCGACGAGCTCTGCACACGAAACCCCCTGCGCCGAGCTCCGCACCGGAACGCCACGGCTGGCAGTGTCCGCCGAGGGGAGCGGGCCCGGTCGTTCGCGGCCCGGTCGTCCTTCCCGGCCCGGAGTAGCGTGCCGGGCGTGCCGGGCGTGCCGGCGGCGGACCGTCGGACCCCGGGCGGACAGACGACTGCGGCCCCTCCCCGGAGTAGTGGGGGAGGGGCCGCAGTGGCTGATGCGAGGACCTACTCGACGTCGATCTTGCCGCCGTTGTCCTGGACCTTCTTGATGGCCTCGAGCGCCTTGAGCTCGTTCGCGTGATCGCGCTCGGCGTTCTCGCGCTGCTCGTCGGCGGGATCGGCCCGGAGGAACGAGCCCGTGCCCGGCTTGCCGGCTGCGCCCAGCTGGTTCGCCTTCGTCGGGACGACCGCGCCCTCGTAGGGGAGCGGGACGGCGTGACCGTGGTCGTCGACCGGTCCGAGCGGCTGGTGGAGCTCGATGAACTCACCGTTCGGGCGGCGGACGATGACGCCGGTCTCGATGCCGTGCTCGAGCACCGCGCGGTCGGCGCGCTGCAGGCCGATGCAGAAGCGGTAGGTCACCCAGTAGGCGACCGGCGGCAGGATCACCAGGCCGATACGGCCGATCCACGTCATCGCGTTGAGCGACAGGTGGAACTTCAGCGCGATGATGTCGTTGATGCACGACAGGGTCAGCACGATGTAGAAGGCGATCGCCATCGCGCCGATCGCGGTGCGGACCGGAACGTCGCGCGGACGCTGCAGGATGTTGTGGTGCGCGTCGTCGCCCGTGAGCTTCTTCTCGATCCACGGGTAGCTGAACATCAGGCCGATGATCACGCCGATGATGATCGCGACGAAGGCCGCGCCCGGGACGGTGTGGCCCCAGAAGTACAGCTCCCACGCGGGCCACAGACGGGCCAGGCCGTCGGTCCACATCATGTAGATGTCGGGCTGGACGCCCGCGGACACCTTCGCCGGGTCGTACGGGCCGATGTTCCAGACCGGGTTGACCGTGAAGATGCCGGCCATCAGCGTGATGATGCCGAAGGTGGCGGCGAAGTACGCGCCGGTCTTGACCGCGAAGACGGGGAGGATGCGCACACCCACCACGTTCTCCTCGGTGCGGCCGGGGCCCGCGAACTGCGTGTGCTTCTGGTACCAGACGAGAGCCAGGTGGCCCGCGATCAGCGCCAGGATGATGCCCGGGAACAGCAGGATGTGCAGTACGTAGAGGCGCGGGATCAGCAGCTCGCCGGGGAAATCCCCGCCGAACAGGGCCCAGTGGACCCACGTGCCGACGACCGGGAGGCCCACGACGATGCCCGACATCGCGGCGCGGACGCCGGTGCCCGACAGCAGGTCGTCCGGGATCGAGTAGCCGAAGAATCCCTCGAACATCGCAAGCAGCAGCAGCGCGCAGCCGATGACCCAGTTGGCCTCGCGCGGACGGCGGAACGCACCGGTGAAGAAGATGCGGACCATGTGGATGATGATCGACGCCGCGAACATCAGGGCCGCCCAGTGGTGGATCTGGCGGACGAACAGACCGCCGCGCACCTCGAACGAGATGTCCAGGGTGGTGGCGTAGGCGCGCGACATCGCGACGCCGTGCAGCGGGTCGTACGCGCCCTCGTAGTGGACCTCGGCCATCGACGGGTCGAAGAACAGCGTGAGGTAGACGCCCGACAGCAGCAGGATCACGAAGCTGTACAGCGCGATCTCACCCAGCATGAAGGACCAGTGCGTGGGGAAGACCTTGTTGATCTGGCGGCGGATACCGGGAGCGAGATGGTAACGCTGGTCCATCTCGTTCGCCTGGTGCCCGACGCGCTCGCCGAGTGTGGTCATCAGTGCGTCGCCTCCCAGAAGGCCGGTCCGACCTGTTCGATGAAGTCGCCGTTGGCGACCATGTAGCCCTGCTCGTTCACCGAGATCGGCAGCTGCGCCAGCGCGCGGGCGGCCGGGCCGAAGACCGGCTTGCCGTACTCGAGCGCGTTGAACTGCGACTGGTGGCAGGGGCAGAGGATGCGGTTGGTCTGCTGCTCGTACAGCGACGTGGGGCAGCCGAAGTGGCTGCAGACCTTGGTGTAGGCCCAGTAGTCGCCGTAGTTGAAGTCCTCCTGGCCCTGCCGCTTGACGGCGCGGACGCCGTCCTCGGGGCGCAGGCGGATCAGCATGACCGGGTTACGGATGCCCTTGAGGCCGTGCAGCAGCTTGGTGCGCGACTCCTCGGTCTCGCCGAAGCCGTCCGACGCGCGCCACGGGAACACCGTCATCATGCCGCCGGCGTCGAGATCCTCCGCCTTGACGAGCTTGACCTTGTACGGGTCGCCCACGTCGTTGCGCAGGTACACGGGCTCGTGGTTCTGCTCGCTCGAGAAGTCGTTCTCCAGCGAGTTCCAGTACGGGGACCAGCCGGTGTGCCAGAGCGCCGAGGCCTCGCGCTTGGCCCAGGGGTTCTTGACCAGGCCGCCGATGAAACCGGCGGCGGCACCGAGACCGAGCACACCCACGCCGAACCCGGCCGAGGCCAGGATCATCTTGCGGCGGGGGAGGGTCGAGGTCTCCAGCGCGTCCTTGAACAGGGCGGCGGTGGTGGCGCGGTCGACCTTGGACGAGCCGCCCGCGTCGTGCCGCTGCTGGACCGCGATCTCCTCGGGGATGAACTTCTTGGTGAACTGCACCGTGCCCGCGAAGACGCACAGCAGCGACAGCCCGAAGGTGATGCCGAGCATCGGCGTGTACAGCGTGTACCACCAGTAGTGCGCGTCGTCGATGCCCTGGTACTTCCACGGCCAGAACAGGAAGACACCGAGCAGTGCCGCGGCGAACAGGCCCGCGAGCACGAACCAGAGTGCGACGGTCCGCTCAGCACGCTTCTCAGCGCGGGTGCCCGGGACCGGCCAGCGGGGCTCGCGGTAGACCAGCTCGACACCGTCGAGGTTGGTACCGAGCTTGATCAGCTCGTCGTGGGACAGGTTGTCCAGTTCGTCGTCCGACGGGACGTTGTTCAACGGCTTGGCGGTCAATTCCTGCTCCCAACCCACATCGCGGCGCCGACGACGGCGATCATCCCGGTGAACCACATCACCATGCCCTCGGCCGCGGGGCCGAAGCCGCCGATGGCCGAGCCGGCGGGGGACTGCGTCTCGCCCGCGTTCTTGATGAAGCCGATGATGTTCTTCTTCTCTTCAGGCGACAGCGCACGGTCCGAGAACTTGGGCATGTTCTGCGGGCCGGTGAGCATCGCGGTGTAGATCTCCTGCTCGTTCGCGGGATCCAGCGGGGGCGCGAACTTACCACCGGACAGGGCGCCGCCCCGGCCGGTGAAGTTGTGGCACGAGGCGCAGTTCAGACGGAACAGCTCGGCGCCGGCGCCGAGGTTCTTGCCGCGCAGCGACTCCTGGGCGACGACGCGGTCGCCGTTCTCGTTGCGCTTGATCGAGCCGTCCGCGTTGTACTCCCACACGATCGACGGTCCGCCGCCGATCGACTGGATGTAGGCGCCCAGGGCGTCGATCCCCTTGGCGTCGAACTTCGCGGGCTTGCGCACGATCTGCGACGAGTTGATCGTCGCGGGCATGCGACCCGAGTGCACCTGGAAGTAGACCGCCGCGTCACCCACACCGACCAGGCTGGGACCGCGGTCCTTGACGCCCTCGAGGCTCGCGCCGTGGCAGCTGATGCACGAGGTCTCGTACAGGCGCTTCCCGTTCTCGATCTGCGCGGCGTCGAAGTCGTCCGCGAGGGCGACCTGCGGGGTGGGGCTGGCGATCGTGGCGACACCGCCGGCCGCGAGCAGGCCGCCGACCAGCAGGGCCGCGCTCGTCACCTTGCGGCGGAGCTTGCGCTGCTTGCGCACCTTCTGGGCCGCGAGGCGGTCGGGCGCGGCGCTCGAAGCGCCGCCCGGCTCGCCTCCCTCGCCGGCGGGCTCAAAGTTGGCTGAACTCATCTGCTATCCCTCTGTGATGGCGACTGAGAAATACGTCTTTAGCGAATGATGTAAATGACGGCGAAGAGGCCGATCCACACCACGTCGACGAAGTGCCAGTAGTAACTGACGACGATCGCCGAGGTCGCCTGGGCGGGCGTGAACTTCGAGGCGCGGCTGCGCGCCAGGATGAAGATGAAGGCGACGAGGCCGCCCATGACGTGCAGGCCGTGGAAGCCGGTGGCCATGTAGAACACCGAGCCGTACACCGACGAGCTGAGCGTGAGGCCTTCGCCGATCAACGTGTAGTACTCGTGCAGCTGCCCCGCGACGAAGGCGGCACCCATGATCAGCGAGATCAGGTACCAGATGCGGAACTTGAAGACGTCGCCCCGTTCAGCGGCGAAGACGCCGAGCTGGCAGGTGACCGACGACGCGATCAGCACGATGGTCGGCGGCAGGGCCGCGGCCAGGCTGATGTTCACGTCGTGCGGGGGCCATCCGTTCTCCCCAGCACCGGCCCGCGCCACGAAGTACATGGCGAAGAGCCCGGCGAAGAACATGAGCTCGCTCGACAGCCAGACGATGGTCCCGACGCTGACCATGTTGGGCCGGTTGAGTGAGTGCACGCGCTGGGTGATGGCTGTAGCTGAGGTCGGTGCGGCGCTAGTCACCTCGCAAGTATGACCGGTCGTAGTATCGAATGCCTACCCGGGTCGCAGATTGGGCGCGTCGAATATCGCGAGCAGGCCGCCGGCCTCCCGCACCCACCCTCGAAACGCCATGTCAGCGACCGTTTCGTCACCGGAAGATAAGGCATCCCTTGCCCTACGACCTCAACGGCAGGCCCGAGCAGGGCACCCGTCTGGGCCGCCTGCTGGGCCGCCTCTCGGCGCGCACCGTCGAAGAGTTAACGCCCGGGCACCCCGATCTGGTTCCCGTGGCGCGGTCCGGAGACGACACGGCCGCCTCGTCGGCCGTCCTCGACGCCGCGCCCGGATTCGATCCCGAGGCGCAGAGCGTGCTCCAGCACGTCCTCGAACTGCCGCCCGGATCGGTCGAGGAGGTGCTGCGGCTCGTCGGGCAGGACCGGTACGAGCGGATGCCCGACGGTGCGCCGGCCGCGGTCCGCACCGACGGGCTCGAGACCGTCGTCGTGGCCCGGGTGCAGAAGGTCGACGCGCTGCACGTCTCGCAGGAGCGCTCCCGGATGGCCGGAGTGACGGCCCGGCACGGCGGGCGGGCCGTGCTGTGGCAGGTGCTCCAGATACCCGCTTGATCGACCCCACTACGCTGTGGCCATGGATTGGCCCACAGTTCTCACCGAGCTCACCTCCCAGCGCGATCTGAGCGCGGAGCAGGCCCGGTGGGCGATGTCCGAGATCATGAGCGACGGGGCCACCCCGTCGCAGATCTCGGCGTTCGGCGTGGCCATGAAGATGAAGGGCCCGTCGCCGGTCGAGGTGCGGGCGCTGGCCGATGTGATGCTGTCGCTGACCACCCCGGTCCCGTTCGACGCGCGTGCCGTCGACATCGTCGGCACGGGCGGCGACCGATCGCACTCCGTCAACATCTCGACGATGAGCTCGATCGTCGTGGCCGCCGCCGGCGTCCCCGTGCTCAAGCACGGCAACCGCGCGGCGTCGTCGAAGTCGGGTGGCGCGGACTGCCTCGAGGCTCTGGGCGTGGCGATCGGGTTGAACGCCGACGGTGTCGCGCGCACCACCAGCGAACTGGGCATCGGTTTCTGCCTCGCCTCGGTCTTCCACTCGGGGCTGCGCTTCGCCGGTGCCACCCGCAAGGAGATCGGGATCCCGACCGTCTTCAACGTGCTCGGGCCGCTGACCAACCCGGGTCGGCCCTCGGCGGGATTGATCGGCTGCGCGTTCGCCGACCTCGCGCCGGTCGTGGCGCAGGCCTTCGCCGACCGCGGCGGCCAGGACCACGTGATCGTCGTCCGCGGTGACGACGGGCTCGACGAGTTGACCACCACGTCGACCTCCACGGTCTGGCGGGTGCAGGAGGAGGGTGTGGGCGTCGAGTCCGTGGACCCGCGCGAGCTCGGGCTGGCGCGGGTGTCGATGGCGGACCTGCGCGGCGGCGATGCGACCGTCAACGCCGCGATCGCTCGGGCCTTCCTCGCCGGTGAGACGGGCCCCGTCCGGGACGCCGTGCTGCTCAATTCCGCCGGGGCCGTGGCCGCCTACGAGGGGCTGACCGCGGGTGAGCCGGTGCAGGACGCGCTCGCCGCGCACCTGCCGCGGGTCGCCGCGGCCGTGGACTCGGGCGCCGCGGCCGCGTTGCTCGACCGCTGGGTCGCGCTGTCGCAGGAGATCGCGGGCGCGTGAGCGCATCCGGGCTGGACCGCATGCGTGCCGACGCCGCGTCCCGCGGCCTGACGGTGACCGTCCGCGAGCGCCCGGCGGCGCGCAGTCTCGAGGAGGCCGCCGCGCTGATGGACCTGCCGCCGTCGCGGTTGGTGAAGTCCCTCGTCGTGCGCCGGGGCGAGGGCGACTACCTGTTCGCGCTCGTGCCGGGGGACCGGTCGATCGCCTGGCCCAAGCTGCGCGCCGTCGTCGGGGTGAACCGGCTGGCGATGCCGCCCGCCGACGAGGCGCTGCAGGCGACGGGATACGAGCGCGGAACCATCACTCCGATCGGGGCGCTCGGGGGCTGGCCCGTGTACGTCGACGATCGGATCGTCGGGGCGACGGTGGCCCTCGGCGCCGGCGCGCACGGCCATAGCGCGATCGTGGACGCGGACGCGCTGATCGTGGCGTACGACGCGACCGTCGCGGACATCTCCGACTGAGAGCGCGTGAACAGAACGCACAAAATTCCATTCCGCGGAATTCAGCGTTCCACGCGCCTAGTCTTGAGGGCGTGAGTAAGCGCACCGTCTCCCCGCAGATCGCCCGTTCCTGGCTGCTCGTCCCGGCCTCTCATCCCGAGTCGTTCGCCATCGCCCAGGCCAGCGAGGCCGACGCCGTCATCATCGACCTCGAGGACGCCGTCGCCGCGAAGGACAAGGACCAGGCCAGACGGGACACCGTCGACTGGCTGACCACCGGGCACCGCGCCTGGGTGCGGATCAACGACGCGGCGAGCGAGTACTGGAGCGAGGACTGCGCCGCGCTCAAGCAGTGCGAGGGGCTCGAGGGCGTGATGCTCGCGAAGTCCGAGGGGTCGAGCCACCTCGACGACACCGCGGATCGCCTGCCCGACGGTACGCGGATCCTCGCTCTCGTCGAGACCGCCCGCGGCATGCAGAACGTCGAGCGGATCGCAGCCGCGCCGTCGACTTTCCGGATCGCGTTCGGCACCGGCGATTTCAAGCGCGACACCGCCGTGGGCGAGGACCCGATCGCGCTGGCCTACGCGCGCTCGCAGCTGGTGATCGCCTCGCGGGCCGCCCGCCTGCCCGCACCGATCGACGGCCCGACGCTGAACATCGCGCACCTACCGACCGGGACCGCGTTGGCGAAGGAGATGGGCATGTCGGGCAAGCTCTGCCTGACCCACGAGCACGCGGGCATCATCAACGCGGGGCTCAGCCCGAGCGACGCGGATGTCTCCTGGGCGCACGGGTTCATCGACGCCTTCGAGAAGTCGGGCGGCAAGATCACCGACGGCTCCGACCTTCCCCGCCTGGCGCGTGCGCAGAAGATCGTGCAGCAGGCCGCCGACTTCGGCATCGAGGCCGAGGCCGCCGAGGTCAGCCATAGCGGCTACTGAGGGCGGTCAGTTCCCGATGTCGAAACCGGCGTCGACGTCCGCGGAGGCGTACTCGCGGAAGGCGATGTGGGTGGACGTGCTCGCGACGCCGTCGATGCGGTTGATCTTCTCGGTGACGACCTCGGCGATCTCGTCGTGCTGCCGCACGCGCACCTTCGCGATGAGATCGATGTCGCCCGCGCAGGAGTAGACCTCGGTCACGCCCTCGACGTTCGCCACGGCCTGCGCGGTCTCGGGGATGCGGTGCACGTCGGCGTTGATGAGGACGATCGCGGTGATCACGTACGCGGCCTTTCGGTTGCTCTACTCACGCGGCATGCGTGGCCTCCTCACTGTATTGCCTGGCGGGCCCGCGCGGATGCGCCGCGGCCGAGCGGGCGTCGCGCCCCGCTTCGCCCGCCCGTTCCGCCCAGTCGAGCCAGCGGCCGGCGCCGTTGATCGGCTCGCCCCACGTTCCCTGCACGTCGACGATGCGGGTACCCGGCCGCAGTGCCCATCGCCGCAGCAGCGACGCCTCCTCGGGGCTGGCACCGTGCAGCGTGTCCGCCGGGAACAGCGTGTCGGGCACGTCCGGCGCGGCGACGGTGTCCCCGCTCGCCTCGTAGACCGATTCCGCGCCCGCCCGCAGCTGCTCGAAGACCGGCATCGGCGGCACGCCGCGCGGTGCCGTCCCGGCCGCGGCGAGGCGGCCGTGCCGGACGATGGACAGCTCCCAGCCGCCGGCCCCGTCGGGATGTGCGATCGACAGCTCGGGCACGTCCGCGAAGGCCACCAGCGCGTGTGAACGGAGCACCAGGTCGATCAGGTGCGCGGTGCGATCGCGCAGCCGCGCCGCGGATTCGAAGAACTCCCGCTCCGCGAGCACGGCGAGCCGTGCCTGGAGCGCGTCGAAGACCTCCGACGACCGGCCCGAGAGCGCCGACGCGGCCCGGTCGGCGCGGGGGCGGTACAGCGCGGCCGGCTCCGGCGTCGCGACTGAGGCCCGGCACCCGCCGAGGGGAGGCGCACCGTCGGGCCCCAGGGCGCACGTGTGGGCCGCGCCGGCCCGGAGTCGGGTCGTGCACGTGCGGAGGCCGCACGTGTCGGCGAGGAGGTCCGCGAGATCCGCCGCGTCGGCTCGCGAGCGGACCGGCCCGAGGCTCGGCGCGCCCGCCGGGGCGGACCGTTTGACCGCGAGCCTCGGAAAGGGTTCGACGGTCAGGCAGATCCACCAGCCGCGCTTCGGATACTTCGAGCGGCGGTTGTACGGGGGAGTGTGCGCCGCGATGAGGCGCAGCTCGCGGGCCGCGGCCTCGAGCGCGTGCGCGCACTCGACATGGTCCACCCGCTCAGCGAGTGCCACCATCTCCTTGATGCGCCCGCGCGTCTCGCCCGCGGTGAAGTAGCTGCGCACGCGACGGCGCAGGTCGCCCGACGTACCGACGTACAACACCTCGTTCCCCGGCCCGCGGAAGAGGTAGACGCCCGGTCGTTCGGGCAGCGGGTCCGCGAGGTGCCGCTTCGCGCGCTGCTGCGGCGTGACCGAGGGCAGGTGCCCGCGCAGTTCCCCGAGCGTGTGGATGCCCTGGTTGCCGACGCGCCCGATGAGCCCGTGCAACACCTCGACCGTGGCCCGCGCATCGTCGAGCGCGCGGTGGTTGGGGGTGGTCTCGGTGCGGAACAGGCGCGCCAGCTCGCTCAGTTTGACCGACGGTGCCTCGTCCCGCGTGAGCACCCGGCGCGCCAGCTGGACGGTGCACAGCGTCTGCGCCTTCGGCCAGGGCGTGCCGGTGGCGGCGGCCGCGGCTTTGAGGAAGCCCATGTCGAACCGGGCGTTGTGCGCGACCAGGACCGCGCCGTGCGCGAACTCGAGGAACGCAGGGAGCACGGACTCGATCCGCGGGGCGCCGGTGACCATCGCGGTGGTGATGCCCGTGAGGTGGGTGATGTGCGGCGAGATCCCGCGCCCCGGATCGACCAGCGTGCCGAACTCGCCCAGCACCTCGCCGCCGCGCACCTTGACCGCACCGATCTCGGTGATCGCATCGCCCCCTTTCGGCGAGCCGCCCGTGGTCTCCAAGTCGACCACGACGAAGGTCACGTCCCGGAGCGCCGGGTCCGTGGCGCCCGTCTCGAGGTCGTCCAGGCTGAGCTGCATGCCGAGACCGTAGAACACCCCACCGACAAGTCCTCCCGTCCCGAACGGGCGCGCGAAACTTGTCGGCCGTCCGGCATACCGTCGCCGCATCGAGACGATCGAACGAAGGGAACCACCGTCATGGCTCTGCATGTCGACTGCGCCACTTGCCCCGCCGAGCCCCGCGCCTGCGGCGATTGCTCCGTGGGCTTCCTCCTGGGGCCGGTGGTCGTGGCGGCGCCGGCCGCAGCATCGCCCCCGGCGCCGGCGATCACGGCCGAACCGGGCCTGAACGACGCGATCGCGGCGTTCGCGAGCGAAGGAATGTTGCCGCTGCTCCGCGCGGTGCCTGACCAGTACGAACAGGCCGGATAGGCGGCCCCTGGGGCCGATCGGACGGCGCTTCTCGGCGCGTCCGGCTAGACAGCGGCGTTTCCGTTTCGTAATCTTTCTGAGACCTTGCGGAGGAGCCCGGGGCGAAAACCGCTCCGTCTCCCGAGGTCACCGCCTAAGAGGCCGCGAGGCCTCGCCGGGGACCCACACGTGTTATCCGGGGTGAATCGCCGGAGGTCTTTCGAGCCTCCGGGGTAGGGCATCTTCCTCGCCCGAACCCGTCAGCTAACTCGGTCGGCGGTCGGGAAGAAACTTAGGAGAAACCCTTCGTGGCGAAACACCGGCTTCAGCCGCAGCCCAGCAAGGGCGCCACCGTCGCGCGCGGCGCCCTCGCCGCCGGCGCTGTCACCATCGGTACGCTCGCCGCTCCCGCGGTCGCCTTCGCAGCGCCCGCCCCTGCGGCTCCCGCGCCGCAGGCCCCGGAGGTCAAGCCCGCCCCCGTCGGGAAGCCCGTGGCGAAGCCCGCGGCCAAGGTCGCGCCTGCAGCGGCTCAGGTGGCCGCCACGCGGAACACCACGGCCCGCCCGAACATCGTCACCGGCATCGCGATCGCCCCGAAGCCGGGCGAGACCACCGTCGCCGGCGTGCAGCCCGGTGGCGCGAAGGCCAAGGTCGTGCAGGCCGCGCTGTCGCGCCAAGGCCTGCCCTACTCGTACGGATCCGCCGGCCCGACCTCGTTCGACTGCTCGGGACTCGTCTACTGGTCCATGAAGCAGGCCGGAATCACCGTGCCGCGCGACAGCTACGGCCAGCTCGGCGGCGGTCGCGCAGTGGCCATCGCGGACCTCCAGCCCGGCGACATCGTGATCTACAACGGCGGCAGCCACGCCGCCCTCTACATCGGCAACGGCAAGGTCGTCCACTCGGTGAACTACGGCATCCCCGTGAAGGTGAGCCCGCTCAACGAGATGTCCGTGTACTCCGCTCGACGTTACTGACGTAACCTTGCTGTGATTGCCACCGCAATCACAGCTCGTCGCGGGGCAGGAGCCTCGCGACGTCAGTCTGGAAGGACCCGCTCGGCCGTGTCATCGATCTCTCAGCCCCGCTCCCTGCTGGCGCGTGGCATCGCCGCGTCCGCCGCTCTGTGCATGGTCGCGGGGCTCACCGTGGTCGGCAGCGCGACTGCGGATCCGGACACCGCCGACGCAGCTCTCAAGCAGTACAAGGACCTGTCCGAGCAGGCCTCTGCGACGAACGAGGCGGCGAAGGCGGCGCAGGACGACGCCGCGAAGGCCACCGCCGCCAAGCGCGCCGCGGACGCCACCCTGGTCGCCGCGAAGCGCGAGGTCACCGCCGTTCAGGCGCGCCAGGCCGCGTTGCAGCCGCAGATCGACGCGGTGGTCGTCGCGAACTACAAGGGCTCGCGGACGAACCGCACCTATGCGCTGCTCGTGAGCGATTCGCCGCAGCAGATGCTCGATCAGATGTCCACTCTGGACTTCATCAACCGCGACGTGGTCGCCACCGTCGCCGCGTTCAAGAAGTCGAAGACCGAGGCCGACTCGGCCGCGAAGCGGGCCGACGAGGCGGCGAAGGCCGCCGACACCACGAAGACCGAGGCCGAGAAGAAGGCCGCGGACCTGCGGGAGAAGAAGTCCCGCCTCGCCCAGGAGATCGCGCGGATCAAGGCGATCTACGACCGGTTGACCGGGGCGCAGCGCGGCTCGCTCATCGGCAAGCCGACGCCCTTCGACCCCAGCAAGGTGCCGCCGGGGAGCACCGCGGAGCTGGCCGCCGTGCGCGCCGCGGTCACCCGCGTCGGCATGCCCTACGCCTGGGGCGCATCAGGCCCCGGCCAGTTCGACTGCTCGGGCCTGATGGTCTGGGCCTACCAGCAGTCCGGCAAGTCGCTGCCGCGCACCTCGCAGGCCCAGCTCAGCGGCGGGCAGCCCGTCTCGCGGGACGCTCTGCAGCCCGGCGACATCATCGTCTACTACGCCGCCGCCACGCACGTCGGCATGTACGTGGGCGATGGAAAGGTGGTGCACGCCTCCACCTACGGCGTCCCCGTCCAGGTCGTGCCGATCGACGCGGCGGGCCCCTACAAGGCGGCCGTCCGCTACTAGCTAGGCTCAGTCACCATGCCGCGCACGCTGCTGGTCACCAACGACTTTCCACCCCGCCCCGGCGGGATCCAGACCTACCTCCAGGCGTTCGTCCGGCAGCTTCCGGCCGACGAGCTGGTGGTGTACGCATCGCGCTGGCGCGGCAGCGAGGAGTACGACGCCGCGCAGCCCTTCGAGGTTGTGCGCCACCCCACGTCGCTCCTGCTGCCCACCCCCGACGCGTTCGGTCGCGCCCGGGACCTGGTGCGCGACAGGGACATCGAAACGGTCTGGTTCGGCGCCGCCGCGCCGCTCGCACTGCTCGGCGCCCCGCTCAAGGACGCGGGGGCCCTGCGCACGGTCGCCTCCACGCACGGCCACGAGGTCGGCTGGTCGATGCTCCCGCCGTCGCGCGCGTGCCTGCGCCGCATCGGCGAAACCACCGACGTCACGACCTACGTCAGCACGTACACCCGCGGCAGGTTCGCCGCCGCGTTCGGTCCGCGGGCCGCGCTGGAGCACCTCCCGCCCGGCGTCGACACGGACGTCTTCCGGCCCGACGGTGCCGCCCGCGCGGAGCTCCGGCGACGGTACGGCCTGGGCGACGACGAGCCCGTGGTCCTGTGCCTGTCGCGGCTCGTACCGCGCAAGGGCCAGGACATGCTCATCCGCGCGCTGCCGCGGATCCGCGCGCAGGTTCCCGGGGCGAGGCTCGTCGTCGTCGGCGGCGGCCCCTACGCGGAGACGCTGCACAAGCTGGTGCGCAGCGTCGGGGTCGAGGAGCACGTGATCTTCACCGGCGGCGTTCCCGCCGATGAGCTGGCGGCACATCACAACCTCGGCGATGTCTTCGCCATGCCCTGTCGCACGCGCGGCGCGGGCCTCGACGTGGAGGGGCTCGGCATCGTCTTCCTCGAGGCCTCGGCGACCGGCAAGCCGGTCGTGGCGGGGGACTCGGGCGGTGCCCCGGAGACGGTGTGGGAGGGCGAGTCGGGGCACGTCGTCCCGGGTCGTGACGTCGAGGCCATCGCGGACGCCGTCGCCGGCCTGCTCGCCGATCCCGACCGCGCGGCCGCGATGGGTGCGCGGGGCCGCGAACTGGTGGGTGAGCACTTCGACTGGCGCCGCCTCGGCCACCGCCTCCAGACCCTGCTCAACCCGTACTGATCCCCGCGCCGCGGCCCGGCGTCGATCTTCGGTGGAACTCTGCGACGGGCGCTCGGCGTGTCGTCGCCGACACGCACCAAAGGTCCGAAGGGGAGGGGAAACGACAGCCGCCGCACCGGAATCCGGTGCGGCGGTGCTGTGTTCGAGGACTACTTGGCGTACATCTCCGCGATGTCGTCGGCGTACTTCTGCGACACGACATTGCGCTTGACCTTCATGGTCGGCGTCATCTCGCCGGTCTCCTCGGAGAAGTCCTCGGGAAGGATCCGGACCTTCTTGATGGCCTCGGCCTTGGACACGGTCTCGTTGGCGACGGCGACGGCCCGGTTGATCTCGGCCACCAGATCGGGATCGGTGCGCAGATCGGCGACGGTGGCCGACTCGGGCTTACCGTTGGCGGACTTCCACTGCGGGAAGGCCTCCGGGTCGATGGTCACCAGCGCGGCGATGAAGGGCTGTGCGTCGCCGACCACCATGGCCTGGGAGATGAGGGCGTTGCCGCGCAGGGCGTCCTCGAGGCCCGCGGGGGAGACGTTCTTGCCGCCGGCGGTGACGATGAGCTCCTTCTTGCGGCCGGTGATCGACAGGAAGCCGTCGTCGTCGATCGAGCCGAGATCGCCGGTGTGGAACCAGCCGTCCTCGATCGCGGTCTTCGTGGCCTCCTCGTTGCGCCAGTACCCGCGGAACACGACGGATCCCTTGAGCATGATCTCGCCGTCCTCGGCGATCTTCGCGGCCTGCCCGGCCAGCGGCCGGCCGACGCTGCCGATCTTCTGTGCGCCCGCCACGTTGACGGTGACGGCCGCAGTGGTCTCGGTGAGGCCGTAGCCCTCCATCACGGTGACGCCGACGCCGCGGAAGAAGTGGCCGAGCCGCGCACCCAGCGGTGCGCCGCCCGAGATCGCGACCTTGCAGTTCCCGCCGAGCGCGGACTTGAGCTTGCCGAACACGAGCTTGTCGAAGAGCGCGTGCTTGGCCTTGAGCAGCAGGCCGGGGCCCCCGTTGTCCAGCGACTGGCTGTACTCGATCGCGGTCTGCACGGCCGCCTCGAAGATCTTGCCCTTGCCGCCGTCGACGGCGCTCTGCTGCGCCGACGCGAAGACCTTCTCGAACACGCGGGGCACCGAGAGGATCAGCGTGGGCTGGAAGACGGAGAACTGCGGCACCAGGTTGCGGGTGTCGTTGAAGTGGCCGACCACGGCGCCGCCCTTGAAGCAGGCGATGTTCACGGCGCGGGCCAGGACGTGCGCCAGCGGCAGGAACATCACGTTCGAGCCGCCCCGGATCGCGTCGCCGAAGGGGGAGGCGAGGATCGCGTCGGCCTCGCTCATGAGGTTCGAGTGCATGAGCTCGCAGCCCTTGGGACGGCCCGTGGTGCCCGACGTGTAGATCAGGGTGGCGAGGTCATCGGCCTTGACGCCGGCACGCCCCGCGTGGACCTGCTCCTCGGTGACGCCCGCGTCGGCCCCCTCGGCGGTGAGCGCCTCGACGGCGCCCTTCTCCCCGTCCTCGGGGTCGATGCGCAGCACCCGCGCGACCTTGTGCAGGTCCTTCAGCTCGGCCACCTCGGCGGCCTGCTTCGGACCCTCGATGACCATGAGCACGGCATCGGAATCCTGCAGGATCCAGTCGATCTGGCCGGCCGAGCTGGTCTCGTACACCGGCACCGTCACGGCGCCGACGGCCCAGATCGCGAAGTCGATGAGCGGCCACTCGTACCGGGTGGACGAGATGAGCGCCACCCGGTCACCCGGCTGGACGCCCTGCGCGATGAGGCCCTTCGCGACACCGAGGATCTGCTGCTCGTACTGCTTCGAGGTGACCGGCTCCCAGTTGCCCGCGACCAGCCGCTTGACCCGGACGCTGTCCGGATCGGTGCGGGCCACGTCGAACACGACATCGACCGTGGAGGCCGAGGGGTCGATGGTGTAGTTGGCAGGGACGCTTATCTCGCGCACGTATCCTCCGGGTCGTGATCGCTGGTGATGTGGTGAACCTTACACCGCGGCAAAGGGGGTGTTCGGGGCATGCGGCAACCCCCGCACCGTCGTACCGCAGGCACGTGACGGGGCCTAACCGACCCGGCACCGTCCGCCCCGACCACGGATGTGTGAAGCTTAGGAGGTGAGCACCATCCAAGTGGCCGACGTCGCCTTCGTCGCCGCCCACCCGAGTGCCGTGGCCGCCGCGCTGGCGGGCGCGCAGCGGTGGCGCGGTTGGTTCCCCGACCTGCGCCTGTCCGTCACCGAGGACCGGGGCGATCTGGGGATCCGCTGGAAGGTCGAGGGGCCGGTCGCCGGGACCTCGGAGTTCTGGATCGAGCCGCACCTCGACGGCAGCCTGCTCCACTACTTCCTGCACGCCGAGCCCACGCGGCCGATGACGCCCGAGCAGATCGTCGCCGACGTGCACGAGCGCCGGGTCCGCGGGCACGACGTGATGTTCGACGTGAAGTTCGCCGCCGAGAACGGCAGGGTGCTCGGCGGCCCGGCGGTCGGGGAGGTGGACCGTGTCCGACGGTGACCGCACCCGCGAATCCATCGTCATCGCCGCCTCGCCCGAGCGGATCATGGCCGCCATCGCGGGCTTCGACCGCTATCCGGAGTGGGTCTCGGCGGCCCGCGAGGTCACCGTCCTCGAGACCACCGAGGACGGGTTGCCGAAGCGGGTGCGGTTCGTGCTCGAGGAGGGCTTCCTCCGCGATACCTACGAGCTCGAGTACCGATGGGCCCCGGGCGGCCGATCCGTCGAGTGGGACCTCGCGGCGAGCACGCTGCAGAGCACGCAGCACGGGCGGTACGACCTCACGCCCACGGCCGACGGTGCCGGCACCACGGTCACGTACACGCTGGAGGTCACCCTCCAGATCCCCATGCTCGGGATGCTGCGCCGGAAGGCGGAGAAGGCGATCACCGACACCGCCCTCAAGGAGCTCAAGCGCCACGTCGAGGGCGAGTCGGCGGCGCAATCCTGATGTCGGACGGGGCGTCCGGGGCTGACGGGACGCGGGTACTGCTCCTCGCGGGCGCCGGGGGATCGGGCCGGACCACGACGGCGACGGCGCTCGCGGCGCGCGCGGCGGACCGTGGCCGTACCCTGCTCGTCACGGTCGGCCGGGTGGTCGATCCCCTGCTCGCGGACGGTGGTGCGCCCTTCGACCACGTCCACCTCAACCCGGTCGAGCTGCTCGCGCAGTGGTGGGAGAGCCTGTCCGCCACGGTCCGGGCCGGACGGGGCCTCGTCGACTCCGCCGACGCCGGCTCCGGCTTCGACCCGTTCGCCCTGGAGCCGCCCGAGCTCACCGGTCTCGCAGACGCCGAGCACGTGCTCGTGCTCCGGGCGATCCGCGGGCACGCGGACTCGGGCGAGTACCGCACCGTCGTCGTCGACGGCCCGGGCTTCGACGGCCTGGTCTCGCTGCTCACCGCGCCCGCGTCGCTCGCGGCGTACCTGGAGCGCGTATGGCCGCGCCACATCCGGCTGTCCGGGCCGGCGTCGGGCCCCGCCGCGGGCGCGCTCGCGGCGCTGCTGCTGGCCGAGCCCCTCGCGGGCCTGGCCGAGCAGCTGGCCGCGTTCGTCGCCGACCGGTCCGCGCTGGAGTTGGTGTACGTCCTGACCGGCGACGCCGGCCGCCCGGCGCGAGCCCGGCAGGAGCTCGCGGCGCTGGAGGTGCTGGGCCTGCGGCCCGTGGCACTGGTGCTGGGCCGGCTGATCGACCTCGACGACCGGTTCGCGCTCGACCTGCCGCACCCCGGCGTGCGACTCGTGCGCGCCCGCGTCGCCGCGCAGGACGACGCGCGTGAGGCCCTCGCCGAGATCTCGACGGTGCTGGATCGTCCCGTCGTCGAACTGGCGGAGGCCGCGGACCTCGTGACGACTCCCGCGCAGGCGGCCGCGTTGGCCTGGGACGCGGCGGCGATCCTCGACGCCGCGCCCGCCACGGTGCCCGCCCCCGAGGTGCGCCGGCTGGGCGGCGAGGGCATGGACGTGCGGTACGAGTGGGGGATCGCGTTGCCGCTCGTCGACCCCGCGACCATCGGCCTGGGCAGGGTCGAGGAGGATGTCGTGGTCGAAGCGCACGGCGTGCGGCGGCGGATCCGGCTACCGTCGGTCCTGCGCCGCTGCGTCGTGGCCGGTGCCGCCCACACGGAAGGGGAGCTGCGCGTGACCTTCGCCCCGGACCCGGAGGTATGGCCCCGTGGCTGACTCCTCCGACGAATTCCTCAGCTCGGCGGCACGCCTGTTCGAGACGGCACGGCCGTGGCTCGCGGCCGCGCTCGCCGAGCACTCCGCGCACCCCGAGGGCGACCCGGGGACGTGCCGGTTGTGCGCGCTCGGCGGAGCGGTGGCCCGGCACATCGAGCCCTTCGCCGCGGAGGCCTCGAAGTCCCTGGGCCACTTCGCCGACGAGATCCTGGCCGATCTCCTCGCACTGGCGGAGGAACTGCTCGGGAGCGCGCGGGTCACCGCCGCCGCCGTGGCGGCGGATTACCTGTCGACCGTGGCCGGCGCTGCCGCGGCGACCGGGGGAGCCGCGCAGGACGACGCCGCGCGGGAGGCCCCGTCCGCGCCGTCGTCGCAGGCCACCGCCTACGAGCGCATCGACGTCATGCTGTCCGAGCCCGTCGCCGCGCCGGACGACGAGGACCCCGCATGACCGTGACTATCGGCATCGACATCGGCGGCACGTCGGTGCGGGCCGGCGTCGTGACGGACGACGGCACCGTCGTCGACACGGCCCGCGCGGAGACGCCCCGCAGCGCCCGCGCGCTCGAGCGCTGCCTGGACCGGGTGGTGCAGGAGCTGTGCGTGGAGCACGACGTGGCGGCCGTGGGCCTCGCGGTCGCCGGCTTCCTCGACCCGGCACGGCAGGTCGTCTCGTTCGCTCCGCACCTGCCGTGGCGCGACGCCGCGGTTCCCGCCGAGATGACGGCGCGGCTCGGGCTGCCCGTCGTGATGGAGCACGATGCGAACTCCGCCGCCTGGGCCGAGTACGTCTACGGCGCGGCCAAACGCAGTGAGGTCGCGTGCGTCGTCGCGCTCGGCACCGGCATCGGCGCGGGCCTGCTGATCAAGGGCGAGCTGTACCGCGGGGCCTTCGGGGTCGCGCCGGAGCTCGGGCATCTGCAGGTCGTGCCCGACGGTAGGCCGTGCGACTGCGGCAAGTCCGGGTGCTGGGAGCGCTACTGCAGCGGCACCGCGCTGGTGGAGACGGCGATCGACCTGATGGGCGGTTCCGGGTCGCGGGGCGTGCTGCTCGCGCGCGAGCTGGGCGAGGATCCGGGGTCCCTCACGGGCCGCAAGGTGGCCGCGGCCGCGGAGGCGGGCGATCCGGTGGCGCAGGAGGCGGTCGCCGATCTCGCCCGGTGGCTCGGCGTCGGGCTCGCGATGGTCAGCGATGTCTTCGATCCCGACCTCATCGTGCTGTCCGGGGGCGTGGGCGCGTCCTCACGCCTGTTCCTCGACGATGCCCGCGACCACTATGCGGAGCTGCTCACGGGCGCGCGGTACCGCCGCAAGGCCCGCATCCGGGCGACGGAGCTCGGGGAGCGCGCCGGCATGCTCGGTGCGGCCGCGCTCGCGCGGGACGCGGTCACGCCCTGACGATTGCGATCACGCACGATCCTAAATCTCGTCTCCGAGTCGAAGACCCCGTAGGGTTCACGCGTGACTGCACCCAGAATCGCCCGAAGCGCCCGGCTGTTGGCCGTGATCCCGCTGCTCGGACTCCTTCTCGCGCTGCTCGCCCCGGCGGGCGCGGCCTCGGCTGCGCCCGACGCCGGGAAGTGCGCCCCGCCCGGAGAGGCGTCCGCGTCCGCTGCGCCGCTCAACCTCGCAGCCGCGGGCGACCAGGACGTCGACAAGTACACGACGCCGGGCGTGGTTCCGCTGGAGTCGATCAACCGCGATGCGCTGGGGCTGATCAACCCGGGCACGATCACCGTCGGGACCCTGGGGGACGCGCCGCCGAGCATCTGCCTGAACCAGGCCACGGGGCAGTACACCGGCTTCGACAACGAGCTGCTCAAGGCGATCGCGCAGAAGCTGGGCCTGAAGATCGAGTTCTCGGGCACCGAGTTCTCGGGCCTGCTGTCCGCGGTGGCCACGAAGCGCTACGACGTGGGCTCGTCGTCGATCACCACGACCGACGCGCGCCGCCAGACGGTGTCCTTCACCAACGGCTACGACTTCGGCTACTTCTCGCTGGTGGTCAAGTCCGGCTCGCCGATCAAGGGCTTCAGCAACCTGTCGGGCGACAATCGCATCGGTGTCGTGCAGGGCACGGTCCAGGACGAGTACGTCAAGAACGTGCTCAAGTTGGAGCCGGTGAAGTTCCCCGACTACGCCACCGCGTACGCGAACCTGCGCTCGGGCCAGATCGACGCGTGGATCGCACCGTCGGCCCAGGCGGACGGCCAGGTCAAGCCCAGCGACGGCACGGCCATCGTCGAGAACACCTTCTCGGTGAACAACTTCGTGGGCTGGGCCGTGGCGAAGGGCAACCAGCCGCTGATCGACGCGCTGAACTCGGGCCTGGACGCGATCATCGCCGACGGCACCTACGCCAAGCTCTACACCGATTGGGCGCCGCGGGAGATGCCGAAGGGCTGGAAGCCGGGCTCGAAGGCGGCGCCCGCGCCGCAACTGCCCGACTTCGCGGCGATCGCGAAGGCGCACGCCGCCGACAAGCCGGCCGCGACCTCGGTGGAGCAGAAGGGGACGCTCGCGCAGCTGGGCGAGACCTTCTTCAACTGGAGCCTGTACCGCGAGGCGTTCCCGTACCTGCTCAAGACCGGCCTGCCGAACACGCTGATCCTGGCGATCGTCTCCGGGCTGATCGGCACCGTGATCGGACTGTTGCTGGCGGTGGCCGGCATCTCCCGCACGCGCTGGCTGCGCTGGCCGGCCCGCGTCTACACGGACGTCTTCCGCGGCCTGCCCGCGGTGGTCGTGATCCTGCTCTTCGGCCTCGGCATCGGCCCGATCGTCAAGGACGTGACCGGCAACAACCCGTACTGGCTCGGCGCGATCGCCCTCGGGCTGTTGGCCGCGGCGTACATCGGCGAGATCTTCCGCTCCGGCATCCAGTCGGTGGAGGCGGGCCAGATGGAGGCCTCGCGTGCGATCGGGTTCAGCTACCGCCAGTCGATGTCGCTGGTGATCATCCCGCAGGGCGTGCGGCGCGTGCTCCCGGCCCTGATGAACCAGTTCATCTCGCTCATCAAGGACAGCTCGCTGATCTACTTCCTCGGCCTGTTGGCGTCGCAGCGCGAGCTGTTCGCGGTGGGCCGTGACCTCAACGCCAACACCGGAAACCTCTCGCCGCTGGTGGCGGCGGGCCTGTTCTACCTGATCCTGACGGTGCCGCTGACCCACCTCGTGAACTACATCGATGCGCGGCTGCGCTCGGGGAAGCGGGAGCAGGCTCCCGCGGAACTCGACCTCGCCGCGGAGAAGGGCTGACCGCCATGACTGAGAACTCTGTGACCGAGAATCAGACTCCCGCCGTGCCCGGTAAGACGCCGATCGTTCCCGTCTCGCTCGAGGGGAAGGGCCTGCACCTCGCGTTCGGCGCGAATCACGTGCTGCGGGGCGTGGACATCGACGTCCCCGCCGGCACCACGACGACGGTGATCGGCCCGTCCGGGTCCGGCAAGTCGACGCTGCTGCGCGTGCTGAACCGGCTCCACGAGCCCCAGTCGGGCGACATCCTGCTCGACGGCCGGTCGGTCCTGAAGGACGATCCCGACGAGCTGCGCCGCCGCATCGGGATGGTGTTCCAGCAGTTCAACCTATTCCCGCACAAGTCCGTCGCGGACAACGTCGCGCTGGGGCCGCGGAAGCTGCGCGGGCTGAGCGCGGAGGAGGCGCGCGAGCTCGCGCTCGCCGAGCTCGAGGTCGTGGGCCTGCGGAACAAGGCCGACGCGCGGCCGTCCAGCCTGTCGGGCGGCCAGCAGCAGCGCGTGGCGATCGCGCGGGCGCTGGCCATGCGGCCGCAGGTGATGTTCTTCGACGAGGCCACCTCGGCGCTGGATCCCGAGCTGGTCAAGGGCATCCTCGCCCTGATGACCGAGTGCTCGGCCGAGGGCATGACGATGGTCGTGGTGACCCACGAGATGGGCTACGCCCGCACGGTCTCCGACAACGTCGTGTTCATGGACGCCGGCAAGGTCGTGGAGGCGGGGAAGCCGGAGAAGCTGTTCGAGGACGCCGAGAGCGAGCGCCTGCGCACCTTCCTGTCCCAGGTGCTCTGAGCCCCGCGGAGCCGGGATCGTCGGTAGAGTGAGGCCCAGCACGTCAGGGCGTGGACGAGGAGCTGGGCGACATGTGGTGGTTGGTCTTCAAGTGGATCCTGATCGGGCCGGTGCTGCGGCTGCTGGGCCGGCCGCGGGTGGTCGGCGTCGAGAACCTGCCCAAGGACGGCGCGGCGATCCTGGCGAGTAACCATCTGGCGGTAATGGATTCGTTCTTCCTGCCGCTCATGGTGCCGCGGCCCATCAAGTTCCTGGCGAAGAGCGAGTACTTCACGGGCACGGGCCTCAAGGGCGCGTTCAAGAAGTGGTTCTTCAGCTCGGTCGGTTGCATCCCGATCGTGCGGGGCAGCGCGAGTGCCGCGCAGGACGCGCTGAACGCCGGTGTCGGCGCGCTCGAGGCCGGTCAGGTGCTGGGCCTGTACCCCGAGGGCACCCGCAGCCCCGACGGACGCCTGTACAAGGGCAAGACGGGCATGGCCCGGATGGCGCTCGAGACCGGCGCCCCGATCATCCCCGTCGCGATGGTGGACACCGAGAAGTTCAACCCGCCCGGCTCGACCCTCCCGCACCCCACGAAGGTGCAGATCCGGATCGGTAAGCCGCTCGACTTCTCCCGCTTCGAGGGCATGTCTGGCAACCGGTTCATCGAGCGCGCCATCACCGACGAGGTGATGTACGAGCTGATGAAGCTGTCTGGGCAGGCCTACGTGGACGTCTACGCACAGGACGTCAAGGACGGCGTGGTCGTCCCGGGCGCGGAGCGCGAGGCCGGCGCCGCGTAACCTGACAGCCCATGCGCTACTTCTATGACTTGGAATTCATTGAGGACGGCAGGGTCATAGATCTGGTCTCGATCGGCATCGTCGGCGAGGACGGGCGGGAGTTCTACGCCGTGTCGACGGAGTTCGATCCCGAACGCGCGGGGCCGTGGGTGCGCGCCAACGTGCTGCCCAAACTGCCGCCGCCGGCGAGCAAGGCGTGGCAGTCCCGGGCCGCGATCCGCGACGGCGTGCTCGACTTCCTGACCGCGGGCCCGGGCGACATCGAGCTGTGGGCGTGGGTCGCCGCGTACGATCACGTCGCGCTGTGCCAGCTGTGGGGCCCGATGACGGCGCTGCCGCGGTCGATGCCGCGGTTCACCCGTGAGCTCAAGCAACTGTGGGACGAGCGGGGGCGGCCGTACCTGCCGGCGGCACCGTCGGACGCCCACGACGCGCTGGCGGACGCCCGGCACAACCTGGCCAAGTACCGGGCGATCGTGACCGCGTAATCTGTCTCACGTGGCAGTGAACTGGACCGTCGACGTCCCCATCGATACCCTCCCCAAGCTTCCCGCGCTGCCGGGCGACCTGCGTGAGCGCCTCGACGGCGCGCTGGCGAAGCCCGCGCTGCAGCAGCCGAGCTGGCCGCGGGAGCAGGCGGACGCGATGCGGACCGTGCTGGAGTCCGTGCCGCCCATCTGCGTGCCGCCGGAGATCCAGTCGCTGCAGGATCAGCTCGCCGAGGTCGCGCTGGGGCGCGCCTTCCTGCTGCAGGGCGGCGACTGCGCGGAGACCTTCGTCGACAACACCGAGCCGCACATCACTGCGAACATCCGCACGCTGCTGCAGATGGCCGTCGCGCTGACCTACGGCGCGTCGATGCCGGTGGTCAAGGTGGCCCGCATCGCCGGTCAGTACGCCAAGCCCCGCTCGTCGGATACGGATGCGCTCGGCCTGACCAGCTACCGCGGCGACATGGTCAACGGTTTCCCGCCGGAGGAGGCCATCCGCAAGCACGACCCGTCGCGCCTGATCCGCGCCTACGCGAACGCCAGTGCGGCGATGAACCTGGTGCGCGCCGTGACCGGTTCCGGCATGGCCGACCTGCACAAGGTCCACGAATGGAACCGCCGGTTCGTCTCCGATTCCCCGGCCGGCGCCCGGTACGAGGCCCTCGCCGCGGAGATCGACGGCGGCCTGCGCTTCATGGCCGCCTGCGGCGTCGAGGACCGCAACCTCAAGACCGCCACGATCTACGCGAGCCACGAGGCGCTCGTGCTCGACTACGAGCGCGGCCTGCTGCGGCTCGCGGACAACCCCGACGATCCCGCCGCGCAGCAGGTGCTGTACGACCTGTCGGCGCACTTCCTGTGGATCGGCGAGCGGACGCGTCAGCTCGACGGTGCCCACATCGCGTTCATGGAGCTCATCAACAACCCGATCGGCGTGAAGATCGGCCCGACGACCACGCCCGAGCTGGCGGTCGAGTACGTGAAGAAACTGGATCCGCACAACAAGCCCGGCCGCCTCACGCTCATCTCCCGCATGGGCAACGGCAACGTCCGGACGGCGCTGCCGCCGATCGTGGAGGCCGTCGAGGCGACCGGCCACAAGGTGATCTGGCAGTGCGACCCGATGCACGGGAACACCCACGAGTCGTCGACGGGCTACAAGACCCGCCACTTCGACCGCATCGTCGACGAGGTCCAGGGCTTCTTCGAGGTGCACCGCGCCATCGGCTCGCACCCGGGCGGCGTGCACGTGGAACTCACGGGCGAGAACGTCACCGAATGCCTCGGCGGTGCACAGGACATCTCCGACGCCGATCTGGCCGGCCGTTACGAGACGGCGTGCGACCCGCGGCTGAACACGCAGCAGAGCCTGGAGCTGGCCTTCCTGGTAGCGGAGATGCTGAGGGGCTGACCCTCGCGCGACCGACCGACCGGACGGATGGCGGCCGGAGGCATGTCCGGATCGGGGGATCCGACGTGCGGCGCGGGGACGCGGGGGAGACTGGGAGGACATCGTCTATCGAGCCCGAGGAGCGGCCGCATGGGTGCCTACGCCGACGAGTACCACCGCAGCATGACCGACCCCGAGGGGTTCTGGGCCGAGCAGGCCGCAGCGATCGACTGGATCGTGCCGCCGTCGCGGATCCTCGAGGGTGCGGATGCGCCGCTGTACCGGTGGTTTCCGGGCGCGGAGCTGAACACGTGCGTGAACGCGGTCGACCGGCACGTGGCCGCCGGCCGCGGTGATCAGCCGGCGGTGATCCACGATTCGGCGATCACGGGAGAGGTGCACGTGCTCTCCTACGCCCAGCTGTTGGAGCGGGTCTCGAGGTTCGCCGGAGTGCTCGTGGATCTCGGTGTGGCACAGGGCGACCGGGTGGTGATCTACCTCCCGATGATCACCGAGGCCGTGGTCGCGATGCTCGCCTGCGCGCGGATCGGGGCGGTGCACTCGGTGGTGTTCGGCGGCTTCGCAGCGCCGGAGCTCGCGGCCCGGCTCGACGACGCGCAGCCGAAGGTCATCGTCACCGCGTCGTGCGGGCTCGAGGGCGCCAAGGTGCTGCCGTACCTACCGATCGTGCACGCGGCGATCGACGCCGCGACGGCGAAGCCGGATGCCGTGGTGGTGTGGCAGCGCCCCCAGCTGAAGGCCGAACTGGGCCCGCTCGATCACGACTGGGCTGAGGCGGAAGCCGCTGCGCGCCCGGCAGATCCGGTCGCCGTCAAGGCCACGGACCCGCTGTACATCCTGTACACCTCTGGCACCACCGGAAAACCGAAAGGGGTCGTGCGTGACAACGGCGGGCACGCGGTGGCTCTGGCCTACTCGATGCGGGCGATCTACGACGCGCACCCGGGTGAGGTGTGGTGGACCGCCTCGGACGTCGGCTGGGTCGTCGGCCACAGCTACATCGTCTACGCGCCGCTGCTCATCGGCGCGACCACCGTGGTCTACGAGGGCAAGCCGGTGGGCACGCCCGACGCCGGTGCGTTCTGGCGGGTGATCGAGCGGCACGGCGTGAGCAACCTGTTCACCGCGCCCACGGCTCTGCGAGCGATCCGTAAGGAGGACCCGGACGCCGAGTTCCTCACGCGCTCCGACGTCTCCAGCCTGCGGACGCTGTTCATGGCGGGGGAGCGGCTCGACCCCGACACCTACGAGTGGGCGTCCGCGAAGCTCGGCGTGCCGGTGATCGACCACTGGTGGCAGACCGAGACCGGTTGGCCGATCGCCGCGAATCTCCGTGGCGTCGAACAGATGCCGGTCAAGCCGGGCAGCGCCACCGTCCCGGTGCCCGGGTTCGGGGTGCGCATCGTCGACGATGCCGGGCAGGACGTTCCGGCGGGAGCGGAAGGCGCCGTGGTGATCTCCCTGCCGCTGCCGCCCGGCACGCTGCCCACGCTGTGGGGCGCGGACCAACGGTACATCGACTCCTACCTGTCCACCTTCCCCGGGAACTACCTCACCGGCGACGGTGGCTACCTCGACGACGACGGCTACCTCTTCGTCATGGGCCGCACGGACGACGTGATCAACGTCGCGGGCCACCGCCTCTCGACGGGTGCGCTGGAGGCCGCGATCGCCGGACATCCGGCCGTCGCGGAGTGCGCGGTGATCGGGGTGGCCGATCAGCTCAAGGGGCAGCTGCCGCGGGCACTGGTGGCGCTCAAGGCCCGCGGCGACTGGGACGACGACGCGGTCCGCGCTGAGATCGTGCAGCGGGTCCGCGAGACCATCGGCGCGGTGGCCGCGCTGAAGGAGGTCGCGATCGTCGCCGCGCTGCCGAAGACCCGCTCCGGCAAGATCCTCCGGCGCAGCATGCGGGCCATCGCCGAGGGGCGCGACGAGGCCGTCCCGTCGACGATCGAGAACCCCGCCGTCCTCGACGACCTGCGGGGCGTGCTGCGCGGCTGAACCCTCAGCGCTGCAGCATCGGCGCGCTGCGGTAGATCCACACGGCCGCCACGGACCTCACGGTGAAGGTCGCGGGCAGGTTCTCCCGCGTCGCCAGGACCAGGTCGACGGTTGGAGGCTCTTGTAGCCGTTGGGCTTCGGGTTCGCGATGTAGTCCTTGATCATCACCACGCGGACGTCGTCCTGCGCGGTGACGGTCTCCAGGATCCGATAGGTGTCGGCGATGAAGCTGCACGTGATCCGGATCCCTGCGATGTCGGTGATCGCCTCGCGGATGAGCGGCAACTCCGGCGAGATGCCCCGGCGGGCAACCTTCTTGACGATGCTCTCGGGCTTCTTGATCCGCGAGGTCACGTGCTCGATCGGGTTGTACCGGTGCAGCTGCAGGAACTCCTCGCGCAGGATCGTCACCTTGGTGAGCACCTCCTTCACGGCGAATTCGTACTCCATGAGGAACCGGGTCAGCGCGTCCCGCATGCGGCGCGCCTGCGCCAGCGTCGCGGGATCGGGCACGAAGCCCGGTACGAAGGGTGCGGGGGTGCTCATCGACGGTCCTCGGGCGTTACGGAATGGCGGTGATGGTCACCGTCGACCCTGCGGACACGCGCGTGCCGCCGCCCGGGTCCTGCCAGATGACCTGGGACTTGTCGGAGGCGAAGATGCCGTTGACCTTCACTTGCAGCCCGGCGTCGCGCAGCGCGGAGCGGGCCTGGCTCACGCTCATCCCGGTCACGGACGGCACGGTGATGCGTGAGGCCATCGTCACCGTCACGCGGTTGTTCGACGGGTCCACCCGTCCGCCGGCGGGCGGACTCGTGGAGACGACGACGGAGCCGGAGCCGGTCTCCCCGGCGAGGTCCGCGACCAGGCCCGCGCGCTGCAGCAGCTGCGTCGCCTCGGCGCCGGTCCTGCCGGTCACGTCCGGCACCGTCAGGGCGTTCGACACCAGCAGCGTGACGCTGCCGCCCTTGTTCACCTGGCCGGACGGGTCGGTGCCGAACACCTTGCCCGCCTCGGTCGAGGAGTCGAACTGCTGCTTGGTCTCCTTGACGGTCAGGCCCGCCGAGCGCAGGATCGACGTCGCCTCGTCGGGCGAGCGGCCGCGCACGTCCGGAATGGTGACGGGCTGGTTGCCCGCGGAGGCGACGACGGTCACCGTCGAACCGACGGGCACGCGCGTGCCCGGCGTGGGCGAGAGGCCGATGACGCCGCCCTGCGGGACGTCACGGCTGAACTGCGCGGGGCCGCTCTTGGCCACGAGTCCGTTGTCGCGCAACAGCTTCTCGACGTTCTCCGGGCTATCGCCGGCACGGAACTGCGGCACCACGGGGCGCCCGCGCGAGTACTTGATGGTGACGGTGCCGAACCGGCTGATCCGGCTGCCCCCGGTGGGATCGAGGCCGGTGACGGTGTCCTCGGTGACGTCGTTGCTGAAGGAGCCGTCGAGCTTCACATCGAGCCCGGCGTCCTTGATCGCCTTCTCCGCGGCGGGCCGGTCCATGCCGGTCACGTTGGGGACCGAGGTGTACTGGCCCGAGGCGAGCCACCAGCCGCCGACCGCGAGCAGCAACGAGACCACGGCGATGATCGCGACGATCGCCCAGGACCTCGCGCGGCCCTTCTTCGGCGCGCCGATCCGCTCGGGCGGCGCCGACTCGGAGGGCAGCGGCTCGTGCATCGTCTCCGCCCGCGTGGGGTGGGGGCCCTGCGGTAGGGGCTGGGCGACGGTGCGCGGTGGCGCGACGGGCGGTACGGGCCCGGGCAGCGGGGCGCCGGGCATGAGCGCGCTCGTGGGCTCCGCGGCGGCGGGGATCAGCGGCTGGCCGCGCTGCGCGTCGTACATCGCGGCGGCCGCCCGCTGCTCGGCGCTGGACTGCGGCGCGGGCACGGTGAAGGGCGGCAGATCGAGGTCCTCGGCGATCGCATTCAGCGCGTCGGCCATCGCGAAGCCGTCCGCGTAGCGGCGCGACGGATCGCGATCCGTCGCGCGCGCAACGAACTCGTCGAACTCCGGCGGCACGCCGGCGATGGCGGCACTCGGGGGCGGAACGTCGTTGTGCAGGCGCTGGTAGGCGAGCGAGATCGCCGTGTCGCCGGTGAAGGGGACCTGCCCGGTGAGCAGCTCGTAGGCCAGGATGCCGCTCGAGTACACATCGGAGCGGGCGTCGGCGTTGCCCGATTCCACCTGCTCGGGGGAGAGGTACGCGGCCGTACCCAGAATGACCGACGAACTGGTCACCGAGGCTGCGGCGATGGCCCGGACCAGCCCGAAATCGGCGACCTTGACCTCGCCGCCGTCCGAGATGAGCACGTTCTCCGGCTTCACGTCACGGTGGACCAGTCCGGCGCGGTGGGCGGTACCGAGCGCCGTGAGCACCGGACCCATCACCGCCGCCACGGCGTGCGGCGGCATGGGGCCGCGCTCGCCGAGCAGTTCACGCAGCGTGCCGCCGGTGACCAGCTCCATCACCAGGAAGGCCAGTTCACCGTCGACGCCCTGGTCGTACACGGCGACCAGGCCGGGGTCCTTGAGCTTGGCGACGGCGCGGGCCTCGAACTCGAAGCGGGAGACGAACTGGGCGTCGGCGGCGTACTTCGGGTCCATCACCTTGATGGCGATCGGACGGTCGAGCCGCAGGTCGAGGCCCATGTAGACGGTGGACATGCCGCCACGCGCGATCACCGCATCGATGCGGTAGCGCCCCTCGATGCGGGCGCCGATCAGGCGGTCGCGCGGAGTGTTCACCTTCTTCGTGTCCTCTCGATATCGGGCGGTGTCGACAGTTCAGCCTAGCGACCCCGGGGTGGGAAGCTCCGAATCCCGTCGCTGGGTACAGTGTGACGGTGAGCTCCATCCCGTTCGTCAGCGACGATCTGCTGCCCGAGGGCACCGCCACCTACAACACCACCACGGTCGCCAAGGGCCTCGGCGTGTCGCAGTCCAAGGTGCTGCAGCTGCTGCGCGATCACCAGCTGATCGCGGTGCGGCGCGGCGGCGACCTGCACATCCCGCGGCTGTTCTTCGGCGAGGTCGACGAGCGGTTCTCCATCGCCAAGCACTTCACCGGACTGCTGAGCGTCCTGCACGACGGCGGCTACCGCGACGACGAGATCATGCGCTGGCTGTTCGAGCCGCAGGAGGATCTCGACGGTGCGCCCGCGGAGCTGCTGCACACCGACTCCGCGCGCGAGATTGTCCGCCGCGCCCAGTCGATGGCGTTCTAGAGCGCGCGAGCGGAGCTGCTGCGGGGCTGATGCGACCTGCCGCAGCGCGGCTGCGGACGGGGCTGCGTCGGTCTTTCGCTATACGTCTCTGGCATACCCGAAAATGCCCAGTTCAGAGGCCCTTTCTTGGATAGCGGCCATACGGATTTCGAATACCCTCGGATCGCGGATGGTCGGCTCCGCTCGCGTCGACGTTTCCTGTCAGTGCCGCGCGCTACGGTTCCGCCATGTCCGACATCGAACGCTTGCGGTTGGTGGCCACGGTCGCGCGCACGGGGAGCATGAACGTGGCCGCGCAGGTCCACGGAACCTCGCAGCCTTCCGTGACCCGCGCCGTCGCGGCCACGGAGAAGATGCTGGGGTTCGAGCTGTTCGAGCGCGGCTCGGGCGGCACCACGCCCGCTCCGGGCGCGTTGCACGCCCTCGCGGTCATCGAGCGGGTCGTGGCGGGCCTCGACGAACTCCGCGGGCTGGGTGGTTCCTCCCGCTCCACGATCAGGATCTGTCGCACCGCGACCGTCTCCCTGCCCGACTACCTCGAGGGCCGGATCACGCGGTGGAACCGCGCGCACGAGGTGCAGGTCGAGCAGTGCATCGTCGACGATCCCGTGGCCGTGCTGCGGTCCGGGGAATGCGATCTGGCGGTCGTGCACCTGACGGGGCCGATGCTCGAGGGCGTGGAGACACAGGTCGTCCGGGCGCTCGGACGGGCGGGGCGCGTCGAGCTGCTCAACCGGCCTGCGCCGTCGGAGCGAGTGGCGGCGTTTCTGAAGTATCTGGGGTGAAGCGCGCTCGTGGGTGGCGCGATTGCGTCGCGCGGCTGTGTTTCTGAAGTATCTCGGTCGACATGAGCTCCTGGGTGGCGTGTGTGTGGCCGCGTTAGTGGTGAGGCATACGCAATGCGTATACCCGCTCCGGATTCACCCATCTTGACCTGCGCGTTTGGGGTATGCGGGAATCGTATAGGCGGCGGCGAGAACGACTGCCATCCGGGACGATCCATCCGGCCCTGCTGACCCGGCCCTGCTGACCCGGCCCTGCTGACCCGGCGCTGCCGATCCCGTCCCGTCCCGGCCCCGTCGCGGCTGATGGGGCGCGGCTCAGACCGCGGGCGCCAGGCCCAACCGCGGCCGCATTCCCAACGGGTCGGGCCGCAGCAGCGACCAGCCGGCCAGGGCGCCCAATGCCACGGCCAGCGCCACGTTCCACAGCGAGTACAGGCCGATCGAGCCGGTGGGCATGAACACGACCATCAGCCACACCGACAGGCCCGCGATGATCGCCAGCGTGCGTCGCGACCAGGTGAACGCGCCGGCCACCGCGAGCGGCCAGGTGTAGTACCAGGGCAGCGACGCGGGGGAGAGCACGCACACCGCCAACAGGCCCAACAGGATGCCCATCACGTTGCGCCGCTCGTCCTGCCGGAAGCGCCACCACAGCACCACCAGCGCGATCGCGAGCGCCGCGATGCCCAGGGCGCGCGTGACGATGAGGATCGGCGCGAGGTGCAGGTCCGTGAACGGCGCGGCGGCGAACGCGAACAACTGCGCGATCGCCGTCGGCAGCGTGATGTAGTTGATGATCTTGATCGACCCGGCCAGCGCAGTGGTCCAGCCGAGGCCCACGCCCGCGATGAGCGAGAACGCCGCGAACAGCGCGACGAAGATCCCGACGGACGCGGCCAGCGCCGTGCCGAAGGCCTTCGCCGCCGACTCCTGCGGCTTCGCCGCGCGCCGGTGGTGGAACCAGATCCACACCACGAAGGGCAGTGCGATCGCCGCGGTGCCCTTGACCGCCACCGCGGTCACGATCACCGCGACGCCGAACCAGTGCCGCCCGTCGAGCACGAGTGCGATGCCGGCGACCATCAGCCCGACCATGAGCGCCTCGTTATGCACGCCACCCACCAGGTGCACGATCACCAGCGGGTTGAGCACGGCCAGCCACAGGGACACCGCGGGCTTCGCCCCGAAGTGCCGCGCCAGCTTCGCCACGCCCCAGACCGAGAGCGCGATGCCCGGAAGCATCACCACCCGCAGCGCGATCACGCCGCCGAGCACGTTGTCGCCGAGCACCGTCGTGATCCCGCGCGCGATGAGGATGAACAGCGGACCGTAGGGCGCCGTCGTGGTGGTCCAGATGCCGCTCACGTCGTCGAGCAGCCCGTTCGGGTTGACCACGGGGCCGTCCACGTACGGGTCGAAGCCGTCGCGCAGCAGCGCGCCCTGCGCGAGATAGGAGTAGGCGTCGCGCGAGTACAGGGGCACGGCCACCAGCAGCGGCGCGATCCACAGGGCGACGGTGCCCGCCACGTCGCGGGCCTCGAGCCGCCCGGCGAGCGCGGCGCGCCCCAGCCGGATCCACGCGATCACGAGCAGTGCGATGCCCGTCCAGAACAGCACCGAACTGAGCACCAGACCGTGACCGAACCGCAGCCACGACAGGTGGGTCGCCTCGAGCGTCGTGTCGTGCACGCGGATCGCGCCCGCGCCGAAGCTGCCGAGCGTGGTCACGACGGCACCGGCCAGCCCCAGCAGGGCCGGCCGGCCGGCTGCGGACCGCAGGTAGTCGCTGTAGCCGCGCGCGGCGGGCATGAGTGATCCGGACATCCCCGCCAGTCTAGGCGGCGGGCACCGTCAGGCCAGCCCCGCGTACACGGCGACGGGGCCGCCCTCCAGGACGTGCACCGCGACGGGGGTCTCGAAGATCCCGGTGAGCAGCTCGGCGGTCATGATCTCCGATGGTGCGCCCGACGCCGCGATGGTGCCGTTCTTCAGGGCGACGATGCGGTCCGAGTAGGCGGCGGCGAAGTTCAGGTCGTGCACCACCAGGATGATCGTCTTGCCCAGCTCGTCCGCGGCGCGCCGAAGCCGCCGCATCATGCTGACCTGGTGCCTCATGTCCAGGTTGTTGAGCGGCTCGTCGAGCAGGATCACGTCGGTGTCCTGTGCCAGCGTCATGGCGACGTACGCCCGCTGGCGCTGACCGCCCGAGAGCTCGTCGAGGAACCGGTCCGACAGCTCCGTCAGGCCCAGGAAGTCCAGGGCGTCGTCGACGTGCCGGACGTCCTCGGCGGTCATCCGCCCGCGGCTGTGCGGGAACCGGCCGAACGCGACCAGGTCGCGCACCGTCAGGCGGGCGTTGACGCCGTTCTCCTGCCGGAGGATCGCGAGCCTGCGCGCGACGTCCGTCGGCTTCATGGAACGGATATCCACGCCCTCGAGAAGAGCCGTCCCGGAGTCGGGCGCCAGGAGCCGGCCGAGGATGGTCAGCAGCGTCGACTTGCCGGCGCCGTTCGGCCCGACGAGCGCGGTGACGCCGCCGCGGGCGAACTCCCCGGACACCGGGCCGAGCACGACGGTCTCGGCGTATCTCTTGGTGAGATCCGTGAACGCGATCGCGGGCGCGGTCACGGCCCGGGAGGTGGTGTCTTTCACGCTGTTGTTCACATGGTCCCCCTTCGGCGGAACAGCATGGCGAGGAACAGGATCCCGCCGACGAACTCGATGATCACGGTGAGCATCCCGTTGGCGTAGAAGATGTTGTGCAGGACGAACTGCCCGGCGGCGAGCAGGATCACGCCGAGCAGGAAGGCCATCGGCAGCGTCGCGCGGTGTCGCCAGTCGCCGGCGAGCTGGTACGCCAGCGTGGCGATGATGAAGCCGAAGAACATCATCGGGCCGACCAACGCGGTGCTCACGGACACCAGGACGGCGATGAGGATCAGCGCGAGGATCAGCTCGTAGCGATGCCGCACGCCCAGTGCCGTCGCCGGGTCGCGACCCAACAACAGCACGTCGAGCACTCGGCGGCGCTGCCACACGATCACGCCGACGATCAGGCAGGCGGCGCCGGCGATGGGCAGCAGATCGGCGTTCACGGCGGTGAGCCGTCCGTACAACTTGATCGAGAGGGCGTCGAAGTCGGTGGGGGAGAGCAGCCGCTGCAGGAATTCGGAGAACGACCGGAAGGCGAGCCCCAGAACCACGCCCGCGAGCAGCAGCAGGAACATGCTGGCGAAGCGGCCCGAGAAGAGCCAGCCGTAGAGCACCGCCGCGAAGGCCACCATGGTCGCGGTCTGCGCCAGGAACTGCGGGATCGAATCCCCGTTGTTCACGAACCTGCTGCCCACGACGTACACGCCCACCGTCTGGATGAGCACGTACAGCCAGTCCAGGCCGATGATCTGCGGGGTGAGGATCCGGTTGTCGGTCACGGTGTGGAAGAGCACCGTCGAGACGGCCCCGGCGAAGGCGGCGATGAGGATGGCGGCCACGGTGCGGGCGCGGCGCTCGAAGGACAGGCCGAACTGGAAGTCCCAGCGCAGCACGTCGTCCGCGCCGGTGCGCATCAGCAGGTACAGCGCGACGCTCACCAGCGCCAGGGCGCCGGCGATCGCCAGCCGGGCGCGCCACCCGATCCGGCCGGTGCCCCCGTCCAGCGACGGAGCGGACGTCACATCAGAGAGCGACACGGTTCCTCCTCGACAGCACGATCGCGAGGAAGGTGACCGAGCCGATCACGCCCATGATCACGGACACGGGGATCTCCATGGGGCGCACCACGACCCGCCCGATCAGGTCGCAGCCCACGATCAGTGCGGTGGCGAGCACGGCGACCCAGGGCAGCCCGCTGCGGACGTCGTCGCCGCGCAGGGCGCTGATGATGTTCGGAACCACGAGGCCGAGGAAGGGGATGAACCCGACGACCACGCTGGTGATCCCCGTGGCGAGCGCCACCATGGTGACGCCGAGGCCCATGGTGAGCCCGTAGCGCAGGCCGAGCGAGGTGGCGACGTCTTTGCCGAGCCCCGCGATGGTGAAGTAGTTCGCGAGCAGATACGTGGCCAGTGCGATGACCGCCACCGCCCACAGCGGCTCGTAGAAACCCCGCACGATGTGCGCGAAACCGCCGGAGCGCCAGCTGGTCACGGCCTGCAGTAGGTTGGCGCCGATCGCCAGGTAGGTCGTGATCGCGCCGACCACGGCCCCCAGCATCAGGCCCACGAGCGGCACGATCGCCGAGCGTCGGGCCCGGATGCGCGAGAGGAAGCCCAGGAAGATCATCGTGCCCACGAAGGCGGTCGCCGTGGCGAAGAGCATCCGGACCATCGGTGTCGCGCCGGGGAGGTAGAGCATGCACAGCAGGACGCCCAGGCCTGCCCATTCGGCGGTGCCGGCGGTGGTCGGCTCCACGAACCGGTTCTGGGTCAGGCGCTGCATGATGACGCCGGAGAAGCTCATCGCGAGGCCGGCGAACACGAGTGCGGCGGTGCGCGGTACGCGGGAGATGAAGAACATCCGCCACATGTCCTCATCGCCGGCGAGCAGGCCCGCGGGCGTGATGTGGTACTCGCCGGTCATCAGTGACAGGGCCAGCAACACCACGCACGCGACCGCGACCAGTGGGAGCGCGACGTGCCCCAGGCGGGCCCCCTTCCGGGAACCCGCCTGGGGCGGTGCGGAGCTCGCGGTCGCCGTCACTTCTTGGCGGCGAAGGCCTTGGCCAGCGCGGCGTAGTTCTCGCCGTAGTCCTGGATGCCCTCGCGGAGGTAGAAGTCGTTGTCCAGGTAGAAGATCCGGTCCTTCTGCTGGAACTCGACCTGCGCGAAGGCCTGCTGCGCCCTGAAGGTCTCGGCCGCGGTCTTCGGCGTGCTGCCGTCGGTCGGCGGGACGGCCGCGTCGCGGTCCATGACGATGACCCACTGCGGGTTCGCCTGGGCGATGGCCTCGGGCGTCAGGCCCGAGTTCTGGTGGTGATCGCCGGCCTGGCCCGCGAACACGTCCTTGAGATTCAGGGGAGCGACGAAGGGCTGCATACGCTTGGCGCCGTTGTCGATCTTGCCGCCGTTGACGATCGACAGGAACACGCTCTGACCGGTGGCCTGTGCCTTCGCCGCCTCGAGATTCTTGTCGAAGTCGGCGACGATCTGCCGGGCCTGCTCGTCCTTGCCGAAGATCTTGCCCAGCGTGATGGTCGAGCTGCGCATGGTCTCGACGCGGCCCTTCGGCGCCGCGTCCTCGGCGGCGATGTCGATGAACGCGGCGCCGGTCTTCTCGGCGATCTTCTTGATGTCGGCCTCGGACTTGGCGAAGCGGTAGCCGCCGATGATCAGGTCGGGCTTGACGTCCTCGATCACGTCGAACTTCGGCTCGGCGTGGGTGCCGGTGTCCTTGACGTCCCGGTTCGAGATCCAGTCGCCCAGAACGCTCTTGGCGAACAAGCCCTTGGGGATCGCGACGGGGGTGATGCCCATGGCCTTGACCGTCTCGGCGCTGGTGTTGTCGAGGACGACGACCCGCTTCGGGTTCTTCGGGACCTCAACATCGCCCTTGTTGGTGCTGACGGTGATCTTCTCGCCGGATGCGGCGGGCTTGTCGTCGTCGGCGCCGGTGGTGGAGCAGCCTGCGAACACGAGGCTCGCGACCATCAGCGCGGCCGCGACGGGCGCGGCCTTGCGGGAGCGGGGGAACATGCGGGGGTGACTCCTTCTCGCTGGTGCTTCACGACGGTGACCGTAAGCCGTTGGTAAAGGCTTTTAGGTAAACGGAACCATACCCAGGGGTGGCTAGGTTTGCCTAACTCGGGTAGGTGAAGGCGGCGAGAGGAGTCAGGCGGCGCGGTCGACGAGCACCGCGGCGAGCCGGGCCAGGACGGGGCGCGCACCGTCGGCGACGGGGGCCTGTGCGAGGGCGGACGTGGCCCGGGCCGTCAGCTCCTCGACCCGCGCCTGCATGGCCGATGGTGCCCCCGTCGCCCGGAGCGCGGCGCGGGCGCGCTCGACGCCCGCATCGTCGAGGTCGGTACCGACCAGTGCGCGCAGCTCGTCGGCAGCGCGGCCGCCGGTCGCCAGGGCGTGCGCGAGCATCGGCGTGTGCTTGCCGGACCGCAGGTCGTCGCCCGAGGGCTTGCCGGTGACCGCGGGATCGCCGAAGGCGCCGAGCAGGTCGTCGCGGAGCTGGAAGGCGATGCCGAGGTCCACCCCGATCTCCCGGAGCGCCGCGATCGTCTCGTCGGACGCGCCGGCCAGGGCGGCGCCCACGTGCAGCGGCCGCTCGACGGTGTAGCCCGCCGTCTTGAACCGCACCACACGCTCCGCGGCGGCCTCCGATTCGTCGCGGGCGGCCTCGCTCACGATGTCGAGCAGCTGGCCGCCGAGCACCTCGGTGCGCATCGCGGCCCAGGCGCGCGCCGCGCGCAGGTACCGCTCGGGCTCGAGGCCGGCCCCGAGGAACATGTCGTCGGCCCACGCCAGCGCCAGGTCGCCGAGCAGGATCGCTGTCGCCTCGCCGAACTTCTCCGGCGATCCCGACCAGCCGCGCTCGGCGTGCACCTGCGCGAACTCGCGGTGGGTCGTGGGGTGGCCGCGGCGGGTGAGCGAGGCGTCGATGATGTCGTCGTGGATGAGCGCGCACGCCTGCACGAACTCGAGGGAGGAGCAGGCCCGCAGGGCCGCCTCGGCCACCGCACCGTCGGGCTGCCCGCCACCCGCCAGCCACCCCGTCCAGGCGAAGGCGGGGCGAATTCGCTTACCGCCGCGCAAAACGAAGCGCGCCAGGCCGGCGGTCGCCTCCGCGAACACCGGACCGACGGGTTCGACCAGGTCACGGCGCTCTTCGAGGAAGGTTTCGAGCTGCGGCTGCACGGCGGCCGCGATGTCGGCGAGGTCGGTCCGGGGCGGGGCGACGGGCAGCGTCATACCGGCAAACCTATTCTTAAAGCGTGACCGAACAAAGCCGGACCGTACTCGACCGCCTCGACGCCGTGCGCGCGAGCGGGCGAATGCCGTTCTCGGTCGAGTTCATGCCGCCGCGGGACGAGGAGGGCGAGGCCCGGCTGTGGCGCGCGGTCCGGACGTTCGAGCGGATGGACCCGGCGTTCGTCTCCATGACCTACGGCGCGGGCGGCTCGACGCGTGACCGCACCGTGCGGGTGACCGGCGAGATCGCCGAGACGACCACGCTGCTGCCGGTGGCGCACCTGACCGCCGTGAACCACAGCATCTCGGAGCTGCGCGCCCTCATGGGGTCGTACGCGGACCAGGACGTGCGCAACGTGCTCGTCCTGCGCGGCGACCCGCCCGGCGACCCGCTGGGGCGCTGGGTGCGGCACCCGCAGGGCCTCAAGTACGCCAGCGAGGTCGTCGAGCTGGTGCGCGAGCTGGGCGACTTCCACGTGGGCGTGGCAGCTTTCCCCGAGGGGCATCACCGGTCGCCGGACCAGGACAGCGACGTGCGCTACTTCGCGAACAAGCTGCGGGCCGGGGCCGATTACTCGATCACCCAGATGTTCTTCGACGTCGACGACTACCTGCGGCTGCGGGACGCGGTCACCGCCTTCGATCCGGAGCAGGGCGCCAAGCCGCTGATTCCGGGCATCATGCCGATCACCTCGTTGAAGTCGGTGTCGCGCATGGCGGAACTGTCCAACGCGAAGATCCCCGACGCGATGCGCGCCGAGCTGCGCGCCGCGGCGGGCGACGGGCCCGAGGAGAACCGTGCCGCCGTGCGGGCCGCGGGCATCGAGATCGCCACCCGCATGGGCGAGCGGCTCATCGCCGAGGGCGCGCCGGCGCTGCACTTCTGCACGTTGAACTTCGCCAAGGCCACCTCGGAAGTGCTCGAGAACCTCTCGATGCTGCCGGTCGGCGTCTAGGCCGGGCCCTTCGCTACGACACCGCGCGTGCCCCTGCGAACGCGGCGATGGTCTCGACCATCGTGTCCAGTCCCGGCTGCTCCAGCGGGTAGTGGCCGGCGTTCTCGAGCAGCACGGTGTCGACCGGGACGCGGGTGATCCGGTCGAGGAAGGGCGTCGACAGCTCCAGCGGCGTCCAGGTGTCGGCCGCGGGTTGGGTGAGCAGCACCGGGCAGGTGTCGAAGTCCTCGGGCGCGACGGTGGGCCGGTAGTTCAGGTACGAGTCGAGGAAGGCCAGTGACACGAGGTTGCCGGCCGAGGTGCGATCCGCGTAGCAGGCGCGCTTCGCCGCCGGGTCGTTGACCAGCGCGCGCATCTTGCTCACCAGTTTCATCGGGACTTTCGCGGCGCGCAGCGGCGTGCGCGCGAGGGTCTTCATGACGGGCGCGCCCACGCTGCCGGAGACCGGGTCGAAGGCGGTGTCGCGCCGCACCTTCGCGGACTGCTGGTCGAGGAAGGTCATTCCGACGATGCCGCTGACCCGCCCGTTGACCGATGCGACGTGGTAGGTCTCCATGCCGCCCGCGGACAGGCCGTAGAGGACGACCGGCCGATCGTCCTTCGCGAGCTCGGCGTCGACGAGGTCCGAACCGATCCGCACCCAGTCGTCGTAGGTGACCAGCGCACCGGGGGCGACCTCGGTGACGCCGTACGTGGGCATGTCGATGGCGATGGTCTCGAAGCCGCGCTCGGCGAGTGGCCGGCCGAGGATGGTCGACATCTGGCGGCCGTTGGTGCCGACGCCGTGCAGCAGGATCACCTTCACGGGCGCTTGGGGGTTGCGGTAGGTGTCGAGGTGGATGTGATGGCCCGCGTGCTCCCACCACTCCTCGGCGGGCTCGGTGTCCGGCGTCAGCCGGTACGACAGGGGGAGGAATTCCTGGATGGTCCGCCATGCGGACTGCTCTGCGTAGGTCATGGGAACGATGATTCACCACCCCGCACGCTAATGCAAGAGTGTCTCGCATTTAAGATGGGGGTGTGACCGAAGCGACTCGTAGGGAACGCCCGGGCGGGCGCACCGCTCGCACCCGCCGGGCGGTGATCGACGCGACGACGGCGCTGCTGTCCGAGGGCTCACCGTCGGCGCTGACCGTCGGCCAGATCGCGGCCCGGGCCGGGGTCAACGAGGCGACGGTCTACCGCAAGTGGGGCTCCAAGGACGCGCTGCTCACCGATGTCCTGCTCACGCTCTCCGCCGAACGGCTGACCGTCGCCGACACCGGTTCGCTGCGCGGTGATCTCGTCGAGACCGTCGGCGCGGTCGCCGATTTCCTGCGCACTCCCGCCGGCTTCGCGCTGGCCGCACTGGCCGCGACCGCCGACGACGAGACCTCGGCGAAGCTCCGCGACGCCTTCTGGGCGGATCGCTTCGACCGCGCCCGCACGATCTTCGGCCGCGCTGCCGAGCGTGGGGAGCTCGTCGATGTGGAGCAGGCGATGCTGGCGTACGAGGCGCTCATCGGCACGCTGCATTTCCGCATCCTGGCGCGACGCCGCGAGCTCGACGCCGACATCGCCGAACGGCTCACCGACCTCGTGCTCGACGGTCTCCGCCGCCCGCCGCGGGACTAGCGCCCGAGCTTCTCCCGCAGCCATTGCGGCAGTTCGATGAGCGACTCGGGCTCGGCCGACTCCTGCCCCGGCTTGGGACTGCGGTCGCGCCGGATGTAGGCCGCCGCTGCCACGACCGCGGCCGCGAGGAAGGCGACCAGCGCGGTGATCCACGCCCACTTCGTGAACGACGCGATCGAGGGATCGGCGTACTCGGCTTCGGCGGTCAAGGACGCGGACGTACCGGCGTTGAGCGTCCAGGTCACCAGGTCGTCGGCCTCCTGCTGGCCGTTCGTGGCGGTGACGGGGCCGGGGAACTGCAGCTGCACGACGATCACTGCGGAGTTCGGCGCCAGGGACGACAGGTCCGCCGTGCCGGAGAGCACGACGGAGCTCCCGGTGCGTTGCACCCGCATCTTGATCGAGGCCGCCGACGTGTCGAAGGCCTGCGAGACCACCTCGCCCAGCTGGTTGAACTGGCCGAAGGTGATGGTCGTGAAGATCATCTGGGTGCCGACTTTGCCGTTCGAGTCGTACGCCTTGACCTCCGCGAGGCCGCGCAGCTCGCCGGGCGCGGCCAGCTGCGGTCCCTCCGCGTTCGACGCCGGAGTCTGCGCGGCGACGATCTTGCCGGACATCCGGTCGCCGGGGCCCGGGCTCGAGCACGCGGCAGGGGCGGCGACGAGCAGTAGTACCGCCAGCGCCGCGAGCATCCTTCGGAGAGTCACGGTCGCCATCGTGCCAGGTGTCCCAGGTCGCGGGCGAGCAGCCGCGCCGCGATCCGCCCGCTGGATCCGTTCACGCCGCCACCGGGGTGCATCGACGCGCCGGCCAGCGCCAGGCCCGGCGCATCGGGGACCCGGCCGCCGGCGAGCTCCGGGACCGGCCGGAAGAGCAGCATGTTGTGCAGTGCCATCTCCACGTGCATGACGTTCCCGCCGCGCAGGCCCAGCTCGCTCTCCAGGCTGGCCGGGGTCTGCACATACCGGTGCTCGACGGTGTCCGCGAACCCGGGCGCCCAGCGCTGGGTCTCCGCGACGATCCGGTCCGCCTCGGCCTCCGCGGCGGCCGCCCAGCCATCGCCGCCGCCCAACGCGTACGGGTACCACTGGGCCCACAGGGTGGTGTTGTGCCGGCCCGCCGGGGCGATGGACGGGTCGAGGCCCGAGAAGGTCATCGCCAGCACCGCGGGCCGACGGGGCGCTTCCCCGGCCAGCATGTCGCCGCGCGCGCGGGCCAGGTGGCCGCGATCGGCGGTGAGCAGGCCGAGCCCGGACTGCTCGGCGAGCGGCACCCCGTCGAACGCGGGCGGCGCCGTCGTGCCGAGCCGCAGCACCATCCCCACGCCGGGGCCCACCTGGATGCTCCGGCGCCACGCAGCGATCCGCGCGGCGTCGTAGCCGCCGCGGGCCAGCAGATCCAGGGTCGTCAGGACGTGGCAGCCGGCGAGCACGGTGCGGGCCCGGACGGTCCGCGCACCGTCGGGCCCGGCGACGGTGACCTCCCACTCCCTACCGGACCGGCGCAGTTCCGTGACGGGCGTCCCGAGCTCGACGGCGCCTCCGTCGGACGTCAGGCGGGAGATCAGCGCCGCGGTGAGCGCGCCGCTGCCGCCGACCGCCCGGCCCGGCGGGAGGGTGTGCATGAGGGCGGCGAAGCCGATCATGGGCGCGGTGCCCGGCTCGCTCATCGCCGGCCCGGACTGCGCGCCGAACCAGGCGAGCGCGGCCTTGAGTCGCTCGTCGTCGAAGTACTCGTCGAGCAGCTGATCGCCCGAGGCGAGGTAGGTGCGCGACATCTGCGTGAGGCTCCCGCGCCCCTTCGTGGGCCAGAAGGCGCGGCCCAGCCGAGGGGCCGTGGGGGAGGAGCCGAAGGCGGTCATGGTCGCCTTCGCCCGGGGCGTCCAGTCCGCGACGAAGCGACGGTACGCAGCCGCCTCCCGGACGCCGCACGCCGCGGCGACGGACTCGGTGGTGGCGTCGAGGTCCCGCCGGAAGACGATCGGCGGGGCCTGCGTTCCGGGCGGGGTGGGCGCGAACGCCCAGGGATCGCAGTCCAGGTAGCGCAGCCCGTGCGCCGCGAGGTCGAGCTCCTCCGCGATGCCCGTGTGCCGGAACATCAGGTGCGCCGACGAGCCGCGGTCGACGCGGTAGCCCGGGAACCGTTCGACGGTGCTGACCGCCCCGCCCGGCACCGTGTCCGCCTCGAAGACCGCGACGGAGCGGCCCTGCGCCGCCAGGTACGCGGCGCCGACCAGCGCGTTGTGGCCGGAACCGACGACCGCGACGTCGACCTCCGGGCTCATGGAGTGCTCATGGTGCCGGCGGGCCGAAAGGCAGGTCGTGGCCGAGGACCGCGAACGGGCGCGGGTCGCCCGAGAATCGGAAGTCCCGCAGCACGTCGTAGAAGCCGGTGCGGCGGTAGAGCTTCCAGGCCCGGTTCTGCTCGGCGGCGACCTCCGGGGTGGAGAGCAGGACCCGCGGCTCCGGGCGGTCCGTGAGGAGTGCGGTGAGCAGCGCGCTGCCGACCCCGTGGCCCTGCGCCGCGGGGTGCACGTGCAGTTCGGTCAGTTCGAAGTAGTGGCCGGCCATGGCGTCGATCCCGGCGGGAGGCAGGCCGCGCTGGCGCAGACCCACGCGGAGCTGGCGGTTCCACCACTGATCCCCCGCTCCGCTGTAGCCGTAGGCGATGCCCACCAGATGGTCGACGGGGCGCCCGTCGGCCGCCGGGAGCGCCTGGACGGCGCCGAACGCGGCGTACCCGGGACGGTTCAGGTGCTCGCGCCACATCGGCAGACGGTGCGTCTCCGTCCCCGCCGGGTAGTCCATGGCCGCCACGTAGATCTGCAGGGCGGCGGGCAGCCACAGCGTGGCGTCGTGCGGGGAGAGGGCGTGGATCCGTGGGGCCTGCGGGATCACTGCGCTCACGGATCGACCTTTCCCTTGACGTGTCGGACACTCACGCTATATTAGAAGTGATCGAATGATTGTTCGATCACGGACCATCGGATTGGCGCGCATGTTCTGGCGCCGGGGCGGGTACGTCGGTCCCGGTCCATCCGGCGGGGCTGGCGCGGAACGAGGGAAGCGTTACGTGTCAGTCCCGTCCGGTACAACACAGCGGTAACAGCGACGAGGTTCACGGAGCAGGAGGAAGGTCATGGTCGAATCGAAGGTGCGGATCGATCACGTCGGGTCCCGCCGGCGCGTCGGGGAGTCGGGCGCCGCCCGGATCCTGGACCGTGCGGACCAGTTCCTCGCCCGCGCCGGCGGCTCGCCGGCGCCCGCCGATCAGTACCGCGAGATCTATCACGCCGCGCTACGCGGCGCGGCCGCCCTCCTGGCGGAGCGGGAGACGGGCGTGCGGCGCCCCACACGCAACGCGTGGCTGCGGCTCGCGAAGGCCGCTCCGGGGTATGCGGAGTGGGTGGCCTACTTCACTTCCGTGTCCGGTGTGGTCGCCGCGCTGGAGACCACGGCGCGCACCGTCAGTGCCGAGGAGGTGGCCGTGCTGCACGGTCGCGTCCAGAGCTTCCTGAATTCCGTCGAGTCCGACCTGAGTCGCGCCGCATAAATCTCACAGTGGGCGCTAATTGTTCGGTGGATGGTGGTCGTGTGCTCGCAAGCCTCGTATCATGGAGCTAGGAGTTGGACCCCATGAGTGCTGAAGGAGGGGAACGTGCCACTCTCCGAGCACGAACAGCGCATGCTCGACCAGATCGAGAGCGCGCTCTATGCCGAGGACCCGAAGTTCGCGTCGAACGTACGCGGCGGCCGGTTCGGCGGCGCTTCGGGCAAGCGTCGCGTGTTCGCCGCGATCGGTTTCGCGGTCGGACTGATGCTGCTCATCGCAGGAATGTTGCTGCCCAAGGTCGAGTACACCGTGATCGTCGGCCTCATCGGCTTCCTGCTGATGTTCGGCTCCGTGATCTACGCCCTGTGGTCCGGGCCGTCCACCAAGGGGCCGCGCGGCACCGTCGGTGAGGACGGTTCCGTCCGTGCACCGTCCGGTCGTGGGCGCGGCGTGAAGGGGGCCCGTGCGTCGGGTCAGTCCTTCGTCGCCCGCATGGAGGAACGCTTCCGCCGCCGCTTCCCGTGAGTTCGCGGAGCTGAAAGAGCCGCCGGCCTGATGGTCGGCGGCTTTTTCGTTGCGCTGTGAGCGAAACTCGCGCCGTGCACCCGGGGCGTGCGAGGGGCGGAGGCAGCGGGCGAGGCTGCGTGGCGGCTTCCTTCCCGCAGATCTCTCCGGCCGCGGCAGATTTCTCCGGTCGCCCCGTGGATACCCGGGGCGAGCGGAGATTTCTGCTGCATCCGGAGATTTCTGCTACGCCGTGGATGGCCGCCGTCGCCAGGCTTGCTACTCGCCCCGCCCGGTCTCCCCACATCTCCCCACCCGGTTCCCCCACTTCTCCCCACGGGCGGTGTGGCCGCGCTCCGTCACGCCTCAGCAGTCACACCTATCGCGGTGGTTGCTGCCTCGCTGCCTGGTGTGACGAAGCCCGACGCGCCGGGACGAGCCGCGTCCCCCACTTCTCACCACGAGTCTGACCTGCCGTAACTCTGAGAATACGCCGCGAAACGCGCTCCGGCGTGGTTGAAAGTGGCGGATGGTGGGGTAATGTGGGGCGCACTGGAGAGGGACGCGCTAGTCTGAAGTCTCGATCCAGTGACAACCCCGACGGGGGGAGGCGGGAGGTGGCCGTGATGTTCACGGGTACCTACACGCCGAAGCTCGACGACAAGGGACGGCTCACCCTCCCCGCGAAGTACCGCGAGGAACTGGCAGGTGGGCTCACGATCACGAAAGGACAGGATCGAAGCCTCACGGTGTACCCGAAGGCGGAGTTCGAGCGCATCGCCGAGAAGGCCGATGCCATCGAATGGACCGACCCCGCGGGACGCGCCTTCTACCGCAACTTCTTCGCCAGCTCGGACGATCAGCGTCCCGACTCCCAGGGTCGGATCTCACTGTCGGCCGATCACCGTCGCTACGCAGGCCTCACCAAGGAATGCGTCGTCGTCGGATCGCGGAGGTTCCTGGAGATCTGGGACGCGGAGGCGTGGGACGCCTACCAGGCACAGCACGAAGACGACTACGCGCAGCCGCAGTCGGAATCGCTGAAGGCGATCTTCTAGGCCGCGCAGCACGCCCCGCAGCACCACAGCAGAGCACGTCCGCGACGAGGTGGACCGAGGCCTGCGCCCGAATCGGCCCTGACGTACTTCCCCAACGCCAGGTACGGGTCGGGCGGGGACCCCGCTTCATCCGCCGGAACGTCATCCCACAGCACCGCCCATCGCCAATCCCCGTCGTGCTCTGGAGGAGCCATGTCCGATTTCGGTCACGTGCCGGTCCTGGCGACCCGGGTGCGCGAGCTGCTCGCTCCGGCCCTTCAGCACGACGGTGCCGTCTACGTCGACGCCACGCTCGGTGCCGGCGGCCACTCCGAGCTCATGCTCGAGTCCTTCCCGGACATCCGCGTCGTCGGCCTCGATCGGGACACCGACGCGCACGCCATCGCCGGCGACCGCCTCGCGCGGTTCGGCGACCGCTTCATCCCGATCCACACCCGCTACGACGGGATGGCCGATGCCCTCGACGAACTCGGTATGAGCGGGCCGGGACGCCCAGGCGTTCAAGCGATCCTGTTCGACCTGGGTGTGTCCTCCATGCAGCTCGACCGCGTCGAGCGGGGCTTCGCCTACTCGGTCGACGCGCCGCTCGACATGCGGATGAACGCCGAGGATCCGCTCACCGCAGCGGACGTGCTCAACACGTACTCGCACGGCGATCTCGCGCGGATCCTGCAGCGCTACGGCGACGAGCGGTTCGCGGGCAAGATCGCCTCCGCCGTCCTCAAGGAGCGCGAGAAGGAGCCCTTCACCACCAGCGGGCGCCTCGTCGAACTGCTCTACGCCACGATCCCGGCGCCCGCGCGCCGCACCGGCGGTCATCCCGCCAAGCGCACGTTCCAGGCGCTCCGGATCGAGGTGAACGCCGAGCTCGCCTCCCTCGAGGCCGCGGTACCGCAAGCGCTCGACGCGCTCGCTCCGGACGGCCGCGTCGTCTTCCTGAGCTACCAGTCGCTCGAGGATCGCATCGTCAAGTCGGCACTGGCCGAACGCATTCACTCGACGACCCCGGCGGGGCTGCCGATGGACCTGCCTGGCACCGGAGCGACCTTCGAGCTCCTCACCCGGGGCGCCGAGCGCGCCACCGACGACGAGATCGCCGAGAACCAACGGGCGGCGCCGGTGCGCTTGCGCGCCGCCCGTCGCCTCGACACCCCCGACCACCGGACCCGTAGCACGAGGAGCGCGCGATGACCGCACCGAACGCGACCCAGGCACCGTCGACCCCGGACACCCGGACCCGCCGCGCCCCGGCGCGGCGGGAGGACCGCGACACCTCGCGGCCGCGGTCGAGCTCGGCGCAGCGGGCGCTCGACCGGCGGCAGAAGCGGCTCGATCAGCAGCGCGCGGTCCTCGACGCGGGCGGCACCCTCCGCGAGACCCCGGCCGAGCGGGCGCTGCGGCGGCACCGCGATGGCGCGGACTCCGCCGGGCTGATGTCGAAGCTGCCCACGCCGCGCGTCCTCGTGCGCCGCGTGCCCTTCGTGCTGGCGCTGATCGCCCTCGTCTGCGCGGGACTCGCTCTGACGCTGTGGCTCTCGACCGGGAGTGCGGAGAACTCCTACGACCTCAGTAAGCGCGAGGCCGTCAACAACAGTCTCGCGGAGAAGAAGGCCGCGCTCGAGCGCGACGTGAAGTCGGGGGAGAGCGCGCCCGGCCTGGCCGAGCGCGCCACGGCCCTCGGCATGGTCCCCGCGGGCAATGTGCCGGTGCTGGTCGGGCAGCCCGACGGCAAGGTCGTCGTGGTGGGCAAGCCCGCGCCCGCCACCGGCGTGGCCAAGCCCGCGCTGAACCCCCCGGCACCGACCTCGGGGGATCCGAGCGGCGCCACGTCCAACGGATCCGGCACGCCGGTCGCCGGGAATCCCGGGCCCGCACCGGCCGGCGGGGAACAATTGGTCACCATGAACCCCGGCAGCCCGACCGTCGCGAACGCGCCGACGAGCGCACCGTCGACGGTTCCGCAGACCCCCGCGCAGGGCCAGACCCCTGCGTCCGCAACGACTCCCGCGCAGGCCGCACCCGCGCAGATCCCGGCTCAGCCGACGCCGGCCCAGCCGACGCCGGCCCAGGGGACGCCGCGGTGACCCGCGCCCAGCGCCCCCCGACGAAGACACGGCCCGCCGCCCGCGCGGGCACGCCGCGCGCAGCAGCGGCCCCGAAGGCCGGACACCAGTCCGCCCGCGCCCGCGTCAAGGGCGGTCGCGCGCCCGAGGTGTCCACGACCTTCCTCAGCCGCAACAGGATCGGCGGCTGGGTGATCGTCGCCGTGTTCGCCGTGATCGCCGTCTGGCTGGGCGTCGTCCAGTTCGTGCAGGCTCCGACACTGTCGGCCAAGGCCGCGAGCCAGCGCGAGGTCAAGGAGGTGCTGCCGGCGGTGCGCGGTTCCATCACGGACCGCTCGGGCCAGCCGATCGCCTTCACCATGGAGGCGAAGTCGCTCACCTTCCAGCCCGTGGCCGAGCGTAAGAAGATCCAGGAGAAGTACGACAAGGCCGTCGAGGCGAAGAAGGAGGGGGCCGGCGCCGCGAAGACCGACGAGCCCGTCACCGTCGACGACCGGCTGCAGCAGATCGCCAAGAAGATCGTGTCCGTGCTGGGCGATTCGGTGAACGAGCAGAAGCTGCTCGAGCAGTTGCGCAGCAACGACACCTTCGTCTACCTGGCTCGCGGCGTCGATCCCGCCAAGGCATCGGCGATCACCGACGAGTACGCGGAGGTCGGCGCCGAGCGGCAGTCGATCCGCAACTATCCCGGCGGCTCCCTCGCGGCGAACATCGTGGGCACCACCGGTTTCGAGGGACAGGGGCTCATCGGCCTCGAATCCTCGTTGGACTCGATCCTCGCGGGCACGGACGGCTCGCGCACCTACGACCGCGGGTCCGATCTGGCCGTCATCCCCGGGAGCACCCGCGACGTCCACCCGGCCGTGAACGGTGCCCGGGTGGTACTGACGCTCGACAACGACGTGCAGTTCTTCGTGCAGCAGGCGGTGGCGCAGGCCAAGGCGAAGTCCGGCGCGAAGAGCGTGCAGGCCGTGGTGCTCGACGCCAAGACCGGCCAGGTCCTGTCGATGGCGGTCGACAACACCTTCAATCCGTCGCTCGGCGTGAACAACAATCCGACATCGGCGCGCACCGGCAACCTCGCCGTGACCACGCCCTTCGAGCCGGGCTCGGTGAACAAGCTGATCACCGCCGTGGCCGCGATCGACAACGGCAAGACCACGCCGACGGAGGTGCTGCAGGTTCCGGGGCAGATCCGGATGGCCGGCGTCACGGTCAGGGACGCCTGGGCGCACGGCGTCGAGCCGTACACCACGACGGGCGTGTTCGGTAAGTCCTCGAACGTCGGCACCCTGATGCTGGCGCAGCGCGTCGGCGAGGACGCGTTCGCCGACTACGTCGACCGGTTCGGTCTCGGCCGTGCCACCGGCGTGGGCCTGCCCGGCGAGTCCGGCGGCGAAGTGCCCGCCCGCAATCAGTGGTCGGGCGGCACGTTCGCCAACCTGCCCATCGGCCAGGGCCTGTCGATGACGGTGCTGCAGATGGCGGGCATGTACCAGGCGCTCGCCAACGACGGGGTCCGTATCCCACCGCGCATCATCAAGGAGGTCGACGGTGCCGCCAACCCGGCGACCGCCGCGGAGCCGGTCCGGGTGATGAGCCCCGAGACGGCCCGGACGGTGCTGGACATGTTCCGTGCCGCGCTGCAGCGCGACCCGATGGGCTACCAGCAGGGTACCGGTGCGCCGGGTGCGGTCGAGGGGTACCAGATCAGTGGCAAGACGGGTACCGCACAGCAGGTCGATCCGGTGACGCACGCCTACTCGAACTCGCTGTACAACATCACCTTCGCGGGCGTCGCCCCGACCAACGACCCGCGGTTCGTCGTCGGGATCATGATGGACGCTCCCACCCGCAGCTCCGACGGCTCGGGCGGGCAGTCGGCGGCGCCGCTGTTCCACGACATCGCGACCTTCATGCTGCAGAAGTACGGCATTCCGCTCTCGCCGGCGGCGAAGCCGTTGACGCTGGTGGCCGGGAAGTAGTTAACCGACGGGTAGGATCTATCGGTGCCCGAATCGACTCTCACTCGTCCCGCCCATCCGCGCGGCGCCACGCCCGCCGAGGTCGCCGCGCAGGTCGCGGGCGTCAGCGCCGGCGGGCGCGACGCCGCCGGCGTGCGCCTGACCGGGGCGACGGTCCGCGCCCAGGACGCCCGGCCGGGCGATCTGTTCTGCGCGGTGCCCGGCACCGCGACGCACGGCGCGCGGTTCGCAGCCGGGGCGATCGAGGCCGGGGCCGTCGCGGTCCTCACCGATCCGGACGGTGCCGCGCTCCTCGCGCAGGACGGCATCGACGTGCCCGTGCTCCTGCACGACGACCCGCGCACCGTCCTCGGGCCGGTCGCGGCGGTCGTGTACGGCGCACCGTCGAGCCGGATGACGCTCGTGGGCATCACCGGCACGTCCGGGAAGACGACCACGAGTTTCCTGGTCGAGGCGGCGCTCGCCGCGACCGGCGACCCGACGGGGCTGATCGGCACCGTCGGCACGCGGATCGCCGGCGTCGACGTGCCGAGCTCGCTGACCACGCCCGAGGGCACCGCGCTGCAGGGCCTGTTCGCCTCCATGGTCGAGCGCGGCGTGACCGCGGCCGTGATGGAGGTCAGCTCGCACGCGCTCGCGCAGAACCGGGCGGGCGGGAGCCGGTTCGCGGTGGGCGCGTTCACCAACCTCAGCCAGGATCACCTCGACTACCACCCGACCATGGAGGACTACTTCGCGGCGAAGTCGCTGCTGTTCATCGGAGCGCAGGCGTGCGAGCGCGCCGTGATCTGCGTGGACGACGAGTGGGGCGTCCGGATGGCCGAGCTCCGCCGCGCGGCGGGCCTGCCCGTGGTCACCGTCGCGACGACGGGACCGGCGGATTGGACCGCCGGCGAGGTCGCCGCGCACGCGGACGGCACGCAGCGGTTCACCCTCAGCAGCCCCGACGGGCAGAGCTACTCCGCGATCGTGGGCCTGCCCGGCGCCTACAACGTCGCCAATGCCGCGCTGGCGCTGGTCATCGCGCAGGAGGCCGGCGTCCCGCTCGCCGACGCGATCCGCGGGATCGGCGCCGTCGCCGTCCCCGGCCGGGTGCAGCGCATCGACCGCGGCCAGGACTTCCTCGCGGTCGTGGACTACGCGCACAAGCCCGCCGCGCTCGACGCGGTGATCGCGACCCTGCGCGGCCAGACCGCCGGTCGCATCGTGGTGGTCGTCGGCGCCGGCGGCGACCGCGACCGCGGCAAGCGACCGCTCATGGGCGAGGCCGCCGCGCGCGCCGCCGAGCTGGTGATCGTGACCGACGACAACCCGCGGACGGAGGACCCGGCCGCCATCCGCGCGGCGGTGCTGGCGGGCGCGCGCGCCGTGCCCGACGGTGGCGAGGTACGCGAGGTGGGCGACCGCCGCGCCGCCATCGCCCTGGCCGTGAACTGGGCCCGCACCGGCGACGTGGTGCTGATCGCCGGCAAGGGCCACGAGGCGGGCCAGGAGATCAACGGGGTCAAGTACCCGTTCGACGACCGCGACGAGGTCGCCGCCGCGCTCGAGGCCCGAGCGGCGGGGGAGCGCGCATGATCGAGCTGACCCTGCGGCAGGTCGCCGACATCGTCGGCGGCACCCTGCACGACGTACCCGACCCGGAAGCGCTGATCACGGGCACCGTCGAATTCGACTCGCGGGAGGTCGGCCCCGGGGGCCTGTTCCTCGCGCTGCCCGGCGCCCGCGTGGACGGCCACGAGTTCGCCGCGACGGCCGTCGAGAAGGGCGCGGTGGCCGTGCTCGGCGCGCGCCCCGTCGGCGTCCCCGCGATCGTGGTCCCCGTGTCGGGCGAGACCGACAACCGCGTGATGGCGCTGGAGAACGACGTCGACGGCGCCGGTGCCGCGGTCCTCAAGGCCCTCGGCGACCTCGCCGCGTACTGCACGAAGACCCTCGCGGCCGACGGGCTCACCGTCGTGGGGGTCACCGGCTCCGCCGGCAAGACCTCCACCAAGGACCTCATCGCGGCGGTGCTGCGACCGCTCGGCGAGACGGTCGCGCCGCCCGGCTCCTTCAACAACGAGATCGGCCATCCGTGGACCGCCCTGCGCGCGACCGCGTCGACCCGGTTCCTCGTGCTGGAGATGTCGGCCCGCGGCATCGGTCACGTCGCCGCGCTGGCGCGGGTCGCGCCGCCGCGGATCGGTGTCGAGCTCAACGTCGGCACCGCGCACCTCGGCGAGTTCGGCAGCCGCGAGGCCATCGCGCAGGCGAAGGGTGAGCTGGTCGAGGCGCTGCCCCCGGAGGGGCTGGCAGTACTCAACGCCGACGATGCCGCCGTCGCCGCGATGGCCTCCCGGACGGTCGCACGCGTCGTGCGGTACGGGACCGCAGACGCGGACGTCGCCGCGGAAGGCGTCACCGTCGACGGGACCGCCCGTGCGTCCTTCACCCTGCGCACCCCGGGTGGCTCCGCGCCGGTGGCGCTCAAGGTGCACGGCGAGCACCAGGTGCACAACGCGCTCGCCGCGGCTGCCGTCGGCCTCGAGTGCGGTGCGAGCGTCGAGCAGGTGGCAGCGGCGCTCTCGGGTGCCGGGGCGGCATCTCCGCGCCGGATGGACGTCTTCACGACCGAGGACGGGGTCACCGTCGTCAACGACACCTACAACGCCAACCCCGATGCGATGCGCGCTGCGCTGCGCAGCCTCGTGCTCATGTCCGAGCACGACGAGGCCGGAGAGCGCCTGCCGGGCCGCGAGCGGCGCCGCACCTTCGCGGTGCTCGGCGAGATGGGCGAACTCGGCGACGAGTCGATCGTCGAGCACGACCGGCTCGGCCGGTTCCTGGTGCGGCTCGACATCACCGGGACGATCTGCGTCGGCACCTCGCGCGCCGTGCACGCGCTGTGGCAGGGCGCGGTCATGGAGGGCTCGTGGGGGAGCGAGGCGATCCGCGTCGACACCCGCGACGAGGCCGTCGAGCGGCTGCGCGCCGAGCTGCGGCCGGGAGACCTGGTTTTGGTGAAGGCGTCGAAGTCCGAGAAGATGTGGGAGGTCGCCGAGCACCTGGGCACGGCCGGCCCGCGCACCGATGAACACCGAGTCGATGAACACGAGAACGGGGAGTCACCGAAGTGATCCAGATCCTGTTCGCGGGCGGCATCTCGCTGGCCGTGGCGATCCTGCTCACACCCGTGCTGATCCGGGTCTTCTCCCGGCAGGGCTTCGGCCAGGAGATCCGCGTCGAGGGGCCGCAGAGCCACCAGAAGAAGCGCGGCACGCCGTCGATGGGCGGCGTCGCGATCGTCGTCGCGTTGTGGGCCGGCTACCTGGGCGCACACCTGCTGGGGTGGAAGTCCGGCCCGGGCCCCAGCGCATCGGGCCTACTCGTGCTCGGCCTCGCGACCTCGCTCGCGATCGTCGGCTTCCTCGACGACTTCATCAAGGTCCGCAAGCAGCGCAACCTGGGCCTGAACAAGACCGCGAAGACGGTCGGCCAGACCATCGCCGCGGTGATCTTCGGCGTGCTGGTGCTGCAGTTCCCCAACGCGAACGGCGTGCGCCCGGCCAGCGAGTTCCTCAGCTACACCCGCGACATCAACACGATCTCGATGTACGCGATCGTGTTCGTCGTCTTCTGCTGGTTCGTCGTGGCGGCCTGGTCGAACGCGGTGAACTTCACCGACGGCCTCGACGGCCTCGCCGCGGGTTCGATGGCGATGGTGCTCGGCAGCTACGTGCTCATCAGCTTCTGGCAGTACCGCTACGCGTGCGAGACGAAGCAGGTCGCCGGCTGCTACGACGTGCGCGATCCGCTCGACCTCGCGCTCATCGCGGTCGCCGCGGGCGGCGCGTGCCTCGGCTTCCTCTGGTGGAACGCCGCGCCCGCCAAGATATTCATGGGCGACACCGGCTCGCTCATGCTGGGCGGCCTGCTCGCCGGTCTGTCGATCACCACCCGCACCGAGCTGCTCGCCGTCGTCCTCGGCGCGCTCTTCGTCGCCGAGATGGTGTCGGTGGTCGTCCAGATCGCGGTCTTCCGGTCGACGGGGCGCCGCGTGTTCCGGATGGCGCCCTTCCACCACCACTTCGAGCTCTCCGGCTGGGCCGAGACCACGGTGATCATCCGGTTCTGGTTGCTCACCGCCATCGCCTGCGGCCTCGGACTGGTGCTGTTCTACGCCGAGTTCCTCGGCTCCGGCGCGGTCGGCTAGCGGATGACCGGCGCTCTTCCCGGGCCGGGTACCGCGGTCCTCGTCGCCGGGGGCGGGGTCACCGGCCCGGCGGTCGCCCGCGCGCTGCTCCGGCTCGGGGCCACCGTCACCGTCGCCGACGGCAAGCCGGAGGCCCGCGCGAAGATCGCGGCCGAGGTTCCGGGCATCGTCGTCGCCGATCTCGACGGCCACGACCCGTCCGGCTACGACCTGGTCGTCGTCGCGCCCGGTTTCCGGCCCACGGCGCCGGTGGTCGTGGCCGCCGAGGCCGCCGGGGTTCCCGTGTTCGGCGATGTCGAGCTGGCCTGGCGGATCGACCGCGCGGGCGCGTTCGGGGCCCCGCGCGACTGGCTCGTCGTCACCGGAACGAACGGCAAGACCACCACGACCCAGATGCTCGAGTCGATCCTGCTGCGCGCCGGACTGCGGGCCGTCGCCTGCGGCAACATCGGGCGCCCCGTGATCGATGCGATCGGCGACCCCGCGGACCCGCGGGTGCTCGCCGTCGAACTGTCGTCCTTCCAACTGCACTGGGCGCCGTCGGTGCGCCCGCGCGCGGGCGTCGTGCTCAACGTCGCGGAGGACCACCTCGACTGGCACGGCTCGATGGCCGCCTACACGGCCGACAAGGCGCGTGCGCTGTCCGGCGAGCTCGCCGTGATCGGCCTCGACGACCCGGTCGCCTCCCGCCTGGGCGGGACCGTCACCGTCGGTTTCACCACGGGGGAGCCGGGGCCCGGGCAGTACGGCGTGCGCGGCGGCGACCTGGTCGACGGTGCCGGGCTCGCGATCCTGCCCGCCGCGTCGGTCTCGCCGCCCGGGCCCGCGGGGATCGCGGACGCTCTCGCGGCGACGGCGCTGGCGCAGGCCGTCGGCGTGACCGCGCCGCAGGCGGGGGAGGCACTCGCGGCGTTCCGGGTGGGTGCGCATCGCGCGGAGCCCGTGGCGCAGGTGCGGGGGGTGACCTACATCGACGACTCCAAGGCGACCAACCCGCATGCCGCGCTCAACTCGATCGAGGCGCACGAGCGCGTCGTGTGGGTCGCGGGCGGCCAGCTCAAGGGCGCGGACATCGCGCCGCTCGTGCAGCGGGTGGCCTCGCGGCTCGTGGGCGCGGTGCTGCTCGGCGTGGACCGGGACGAAATCGCGGGTTCACTCGCGCGACACGCGCCCGATGTCCCCGTGGTTCGGGTGTCTTCGGGCGACGATGTTCGTGTGTCTCCTGTGACTAATGATGCAAGCCGTTCTGTAGGGACGTCTGGTGCAGTCGATGTGCGAGTGTCCGGCGATGCGGATGCGGTGATGGCCGCAGTCGTCGCCGAAGCCTCGAGGATCGCCGAAGCCGCACTGGACGACAGTGCCGCCGCGCCCTCCGCTGCATCGGGTCCGCTCGCTGCGCTCCCGGCGCCCGTGGTGTTGCTCGCGCCGGCGGCCGCATCGCTGGACATGTTCACCTCCTACGGCCACCGCGGCGACGCCTTCGCCGCCTCCGCCCGGGCTCTCGGGACGGCATCGTGAGCCGGGCCGGTAAGGCCGCCACCAGCTCCGACACCGACGCCGAACTCGAGTCCGGCCCGCTGAACGCCCCCGAGAGCACCGAGTTCGACGCGCAGCCCCAGGAGACGGCCGCGGCGACAGGCGCTCGCGGAACGGCCGGAGCCCGCGGGGCCGCGGCGGCGCGGACCGGCGCCGATGTGGCGCGCGGCGGCGCATCCTTGCTGCGCCACACGGCGATCGGCTTCGCGACGGCGCTGCGCCGCCCGCTCGCGTCCTTCCACCTCGTGCTCGGTCTGACGGCCGTGCTGACGGTGATGGGCCTGATCATGGTGCTCTCGGCGTCGTCGGTCGAGGACATCAGCGCGACGGGCTCGCCGTACAGCAAGTTCTTCAGTCAGCTCATCTACGTCGGCCTCGGCGTCGTCGCGTTCATGGTCGCCCTCTACCTGCGCCCGGCGCTGTTGCGCCGCGTGGCGCTCGGCAGCGTCCTCGTCTCGCTCGCGCTGCTCGTCGCCGTCCTCGTGCCGGGTATCGGCTCGAAGGTCGGTGGCGCGCGCCGCTGGATCGACGTGGGCGGGTTCACACTGCAGCCCTCGGAGATCGCGAAGGTCGCGCTGATCCTGTGGGGCGCCCACCTGCTCGCCGATCGCGGGCGCAAGGGCAACATCAAGGAGCTGCTGCTGCCGCTCGGCCCGGTCGTGGTGCTCATGGCCGCGCTGGTGGTCGCCGAGCCGAACCAGTCGACCGCCATGATCATCGTCGCCGTGGGTGCGATGCTGCTGTTCTACGCGGGCCTGTCGTCGAAGCTGATCGCATCGCTCATCGTCGTGTTCACGCTGCTCGGCGTGTTCTTCGCGCTCGCCGAGGGCTACCGTTCCGCCCGCGTCGCGGCGTGGCTGGGCCGCACCGACGACGCGCTCGGCGCCAACTACCAGTCCAACCAGGCCCGCTACTCCCTCGCGGACGGCGGGCTGTTCGGGGTGGGCCTGGGCAACTCCACCGCCAAGTGGAGCTACCTCCCGAACGCGCACAACGACTTCATCTTCGCCATCATCGGCGAGGAACTGGGCTACCTCGGCGCGGGTGTGGTCATCGTCATGTTCGGCGTGCTCACCTGGGTCGGCATGCGGATCGCGAGCCGGGTGTCGGACCCCTTCCTGCGACTGATGTCCGCCACGATCACCACGCTGATCGCCCTGCAGGCGATCATCAACATGGGCTACGTCGTCGGCCTGTTCCCCGTGACCGGCATCCAGTTGCCCCTGCTGTCCGCGGGCGGCAACTCGGTGATCCTCGTGCTGTTCATGATGGGCCTGCTCGCCAACGCCGCGCGGCACGAGCCCGAGGCCATCGCCGCGCTCGCGGGCGGCCGCGAGAGCCGCACGGGCCGCCTTCTCCGGCTGCCCCGTCCGCTGCCGTACATCCCGCCGCGCACCGAACGCCCGGCCCCGGCTCGGCCTGCCGGGCGCGGTCCCGCGCCGCGGCAGGGCCGTCCCGCACCCGCGCGACGTGGGCTTTCGCAACCGGCGGCACCGTCGCCGTACGATCGACACCCGTACGGTGATGAGAGTCTGAGCCGGCGGCAGGCGCCGCGGCGGGAGCTCCCGCCGATCCGGTCGCAGGGCCGGACGGCGGAGCCCTGGCGCGGCGATCGTGCCGGGCGTGATCGGAACGCGCAGCAGCAGCGGCGCCGAGGACAGGAAAAGGGCAGACGGGCGTGGTGAATACTCGAGCGGTCTCGGTGGTGGTGGCCGGAGGTGGCACCGCAGGACACATCGAACCCGCCCTGGCGGTCGCCGATGCGGTGCGAGCCCAGCAACCCGACGCCGTCGTCACCGCCCTCGGCACGCCCAAGGGCCTCGAGGGCCGCCTCGTCCCGGAGCGCGGCTACCCGCTCGAGATGATCCCGCCGGTCCCGCTGCCGCGCAAGCCCGGCGCGGACCTGGCCAGGCTTCCCTTCCGGCTCGCCGGCGCCGTCCGGCGCACGCGGAACGTGCTGCGCGCCACCGGCGCCGAGGTCGTCGTCGGTTTCGGCGGCTATGTCGCGCTGCCCGCCTACTTCGCCGCGCGCACCCTCCGGCTGCCGATCGTCATCCACGAGGCCAATGCGAGCGCCGGGGTCGCCAACAAGGTGGGCGCGAAGCTCGCCACGCGCGTCTTCGCCGCGGTTCCCGGGTCGGGCGTCGCCGCAGAGGTCGTGGGCATGCCCGTCCGTGCGTCTATCACCGGCCTCGATCGCGCCGCGCTCCGGGCCGAGGCGCGTGCCCACTTCGGGCTGCCGGCCGACGGCCCCGTCGTCCTCGTCTTCGGCGGCAGCCAGGGTGCGGTCCGGCTCAACGACGGTGTCGCGGGCGCGGCCCGGGACCTCGCGGCGGCCGGCGTCGGCGTGCTGCACGCCTACGGCCCCAAGAACTCCCTCGACCTCGGACCGGACGGAGTGCCCGGGTACGTCGCCGTGCCCTACCTGTCCCGCATGGACCTCGCGTACGCCGCCGCGGATCTGGCCGTGTGCCGGTCCGGGGCCATGACGGTGGCCGAGGTCGCCGCCGTCGGGCTGCCCGCGGTGTACGTCCCGCTGGCGCACGGCAACGGCGAGCAGGCGCTCAACGCCGGGCCCGTCGTCGAGGCCGGCGGGGGACTGCTCGTCGACGATGCCGCGTTCACCCCGGAGCTGGTGCGCTCGACGGTGATCCCGCTCGCGGTCGACGGTGAGCGGCTCGCCGCCATGGGCGCGGCCGCGGCCGGCCTCGGGCACCGGGACGCCGCGGGCACCGTCGCCGCGGCGGCGATCGCACTGGCACAGGAGAGGCGGAAGTCGTGAGCGAGACCACCGGGGCACTGCCCGCGCGTCTGGAGCGCGTCCACATGGTGGGCATCGGCGGGGCCGGGATGTCCGGCATCGCGCGGATCCTGCTCTCCCGCGGCGGCCAGGTGTCGGGCTCCGACGCCAAGGAGTCGCGCGGGGTGATCGCGCTGCGCGCCCGCGGCGCCCACATCCAGGTGGGCCACAGTCCCGAGGCGCTCGACCTGCTGCCCGGCGGCCCGACGGTGGTGGTGACCACCCATGCCGCGATCCCCAAGGACAACCCCGAGCTCGTCGAGGCGGCGCGGCGCGGCATCCCCGTGATCCTGCGGCCCGAGGTCCTCGCCGACCTCATGGACGGCTACCGCACGCTGCTCGTGAGCGGCACGCACGGCAAGACGTCGACGACCTCGATGGCGGTCGTGGGCCTGCAGCACTGCGGCGCCAATCCGTCGTTCGCCGTCGGCGGTGAGCTCAACGAATCCGGGACGAACGCCTTCCACGGCACCGGTGACGCGTTCGTCGCCGAGGCGGACGAGTCCGACGGATCGCTGCTGCAGTACGCGCCCGATGTCGTGGTGATCACCAATGTCGAGGCGGACCACCTGGACTTCTTCGGTTCCGAGGCGAAGTACGTCGCGGTCTTCGACGCGTTCACCGAGCGGATCCGTCCCGGCGGCACGCTGGTCGTGTGCCTGGACGACCCGGGCTCGGCGGCGCTCGCGCAGCGCACGCACGCGGCCCTGCGCGCCCGCGGCGTGCGCGTGCTCGGATACGGCGCGGGCACTCACCGCGACCTGGCGCCGGACGTCACGCTCATCGCGGAGCTGCTGGACTACAAGCCGCGCGCCGAGGGCGGCATGCTCAAGGTGCGCTTCTCCGATGAGAACCGCCGGATCGTGGAGCGGGCGCTCCTGCTGTCGGTCCCCGGGCGGCACATGGCGCTCAACGCGATCGCCGCCACGATCGCGGTCGTGAGCATGGGATACCCCGCCGCTACGGTGATCGAGGGCATCGAGGCCTTCGGCGGCGTGCACCGGCGTTTCCAGCTGCGCGGCACGAGTGGTGGCGTCCGCGTGTTCGACGACTACGCGCACCACCCGACCGAGGTGCGGGCCGTCCTCACCGCGGCGGCGGAGATGGTGACCAAGCAGGCCGAGCCGGGCCGCGTGGTCGTCGCCTTCCAACCGCACCTGTACTCGCGTACCGAGCAGTTCGCCGCCGAGTTCGCGGAGGCCCTGAGTCTCGCGGACGAGGTCGTCGTGCTCGACGTCTACGGCGCCCGCGAGGACCCGCTGCCCGGCGTCACGGGCGCGCGGATCGCCGAGAAGGTCACGGCGTCCGTGCGGTACGTGCCGCGGCAGGCCGATGTCGCGGACGTGGTCGTCGGCCTCACGCGGCCGGGCGACGTGGTGATCACCATGGGCGCCGGCGATGTGACGATGCAGGCACCGTCGATCCTGACCGCGCTGGCGCAGCGTGGCGCCGAGGCGGGCGCGTGAGTGATGTCGCGACGCGCAGGCGCGTGCCGGGTCTGCGGCGGCTGCTGCTGATCCTGCTCGCGCTGGTGGTCGCGGGCGGCCTCGTCGCCGCCGCGTACTTCTCGCCGATCCTCTCGGCCCGCGATGTGTCGGTCACCGGCGCGACGAACGCGCCGGCCGAGGAGGTCGCGAAGGTGGTGGAGCCCCTCAAGGGGCGCCCGCTGCTGCAGATCACCTCCGCCCAGCGCGACGACTACGCCGCGAAGGTGATCGGCGTCAGCCCGTGGATCGACCGCGCGACGGTGACGGTGTCGTATCCGTCGACGTTGGTCGTCGCGGTCACAGAGCGCGAGGTCGTGGCCTACGCCCAGCGGCCCGCCGGCACACTGCTCGTCGACGCCAAGGGGGTGCCGTTCATCAAGGTGGGGGAGCCGCCCATCCTCACGCCCAAGCTCACCGTCGACGATCCGCGCTCCGACGATCCGTCCACCAAGGCGGCGATCGCGGTCCTCAAGGCGCTGCCGCCGGACCTGCACGGGCAGGTCGTCGAGATCGGTGCGAACTCGCCCGCGAACGTGCGGTTCGTCCTGCGTGACAAGCGGATCGTGTACTGGGGCGACGACGAGCGCGCCGACGCCAAGACCGCGGCGCTGCGCATGGTGCTCACCCGCCCCGGGCACGAGTTCACCGTGATCGATCCGGACATGCCGACCACCCGCTGAGTGTGCTCTTCCGCTCACCGAGAACGTTTTTCCCCGACACGCCCGCGCGGTTACGAGTCAACTGCCGTACCGCCCTCTACCTTGGTTTCAGACCAGCTACTTGACATAACTTTAAGCCTTCTGTTGAGGTTTAGGGTTCGTCTCGAAGCACAGACTTCACACCCAGGGGAAGGCGAAACATGACCGCCGCGCACAACTACCTCGCCGTCATCAAGGTCGTCGGCATCGGCGGCGGCGGCGTCAACGCCGTCAACCGCATGATCGAGCAGGGGCTCAAGGGCGTCGAGTTCATCGCGATCAACACCGACGCCCAGGCGCTCATCATGAGCGACGCCGACGTCAAGCTCGACGTGGGTCGCGACTCCACCCGCGGCCTCGGCGCCGGCGCCGATCCCGAGGTGGGCCGCAAGGCCGCCGAGGACGCCAAGGACGAGATCGAGGAGCTCCTCAAGGGCGCCGATATGGTCTTCGTCACTGCGGGCGAGGGCGGCGGCACCGGCACCGGCGGCGCGCCCGTCGTCGCGAGCATCGCCCGCAAGCTGGGCGCGCTCACCGTCGGTGTCGTGACCCGGCCCTTCACCTTCGAGGGGGCGCGCCGCGGGAAGCAGGCCGAGACCGGTATCACGTCGCTGCGCGAGTCGTGCGACACGCTCATCGTGATCCCGAACGACCGGCTGCTGCAGCTCGGCGATGTCAACGTCTCCGCGCTCGACGCGTTCAAGAGTGCCGACGAGGTGCTCCTCAACGGCGTTCAGGGCATCACCGACCTGATCACCACGCCGGGCCTGATCAACGTCGACTTCGCGGACGTCAAGAGCGTCATGTCGGGTGCGGGTAGCGCCCTCATGGGCATCGGCTCGGCGCGCGGCGAGGGGCGCGCCCTCAAGGCGGCCGAGGCCGCGGTGAACTCGCCGCTGCTGGAGACCTCGATGGAGGGCGCGCACGGCGTGCTCATGTCCATCGCGGGCGGCAGCGATCTCGGCCTGTTCGAGATCAACGAGGCCGCATCGCTGGTGCAGGGCGCCTCGCACGAGGACGCGAACATCATCTTCGGCACCGTCATCGACGACAACCTGGGCGACGAGGTGCGGATCACCGTCATCGCCGCGGGCTTCGACGGCGGGGCTCCGGCGCGCCGCCCCGTGACCCGCATCGGCGGACAGCACACGGCCCCCGAGCAGCCGGCTGCCGCCGAGCCGGAGGACGCGCGCCGGGGCAACCCGTTCGGTGCCCGTCCGGCCCGCGCCAACGACCCGTTCTCGGCGACCCCCGGGGGCCGCGAGTCCCGTTCGGACGACGACTTCGACCTCGACGTCCCGTCGTTCCTGCAGAACCGGCGCTGACCGGCCGCGTGACCACCGCCACTGACGGCGCTCCCGGTTCGTCCGGGGGCGCCGTCAGTAGTCTTGGGACATGACTGATCCCGCGAACACTCCTGTCGCCACGAATCGGGTCCGCCGGGTGACCACCACCCGCGCCGGGGGCGCTTCGAAGGCCCCGTACGACTCCTTCAACCTCGGTGACCACGTCGGCGACGATCCTGCGGCCGTCGCGCTGAACCGGCTCCGCCTCGAGCGCGAGATCGGTGTCGCCCCGGGGCACGTGGTGTGGATGGAGCAGATCCACAGCCGCACCGTCACCGTCGTCGACGGTCCGCGGGCCGAGCCGGTCGAGGCGACCGACGCGATCGTGACGACGGTGCCCGGGCTGGCCCTGGCGGTGCTCACCGCGGACTGCGTGCCGGTCCTGCTTTCCGACGACGAGGCGGGCGTACTGGCGGCCGTGCACGCGGGGCGTGTGGGCGCGCGGATCGGCATCGTGCCGAGGGCCGTCGAGGCGATGGTGGAGCTGGGCGCGCGGCCGGAGCGGATCGGTGCCTTCCTCGGGCCGGCCGCGAGCGGCGCGAGCTACGAGGTGCCCGCCGCAATGGCGGCCGACGTCGAGGCGCACCTACCCGGGAGCCGCTGCCGCACGGACAAGGGGACTGCCGGGCTGGACCTGCGCGCAGGGATCCGGCGTCAGCTGCAGGGGCTCGGGGTGAGCGCCGTCGCGCAGGATCCGCGCGACACGATCTCGGATCCCACCTTGTTCTCGCACCGGCGCGGCGCCCCCACGGGGCGCCTGGCATCGGTGATCTGGATCGACGAGAACGGCGGGTCCTGAGGTCGGCGATGCGGCGACGAATCACATCGATGGAATTCGGATCGGCGTGTGTGCGTGTCGGAACCGCGATTCGCGCGTGCAGCCCACTAATCTCACTTCCATAACGACAGTCACAACCGTCACACCAGCCCATGCAGGCGCCGAGGAAGGGCAAAGATGAGCACTCTGCACAAGGTCAAGGCGTACTTCGGCATGGTTCCGCTGGATGCGTACGACGACGGATACGTCGACGAGGGCACGCCGCAGCCGCGCGGCCGTCGCGGCCTCGACGACGAGTTCGACGACTACCGCTCGGACTACCGCGGCGACCGCGGCTACGCGTACGACGGCCGTCGCGCCGACGATTACGACGGCTACCAGCCGACGTACGACGAGGGCTACGCCGGCCGCGGCGCCGCGTACGACGACTACGACCGCGGTTACCGTGAGCCCGCCCGCGCCGAGGCTCGGCTGCCGCGCCTCGAGCCGCTGCGGGACAGCTCGCGCTCCATCTCGACGTCCACCCGGGGCGCGCTGGCGATGGACACCCGTGCCGACGTGCTGAGCCAGGAGAACCCGATGTCCCGCATCACCACGCTGCGTCCCACCTCGTACGAGGAGGCGCGCACGATCGGTGAGCGGTTCCGCGACGGCATCCCGGTGATCATGGATCTGACGGCCATGGACAACGCCGACGCCAAGCGTCTCGTCGACTTCGCGGCCGGCCTGACCTTCGCGCTGCACGGCTCCTTCGACCGCATCACCACCAAGGTGTTCATGCTGGCCACCGCCGATGTGGACGTGACGGCCGAGGACCGGGCGCGGATCGCGGAGACCGGCTTCTACAACCGCTGACGGATTCGGGCAGACTGTACCGGTGCAAGCATTCTGGCTCGTCGTCCTCATCCTCCTCTCGGTCTTCTGGGGCCTCCTGACCGTTCGCCTGGTGATCGAGTTGGTGAAGTCCTTCGCCCGGGAGTGGTTCCCGAAGGGGATCGTGGCGATCGTGCTCGAAGGGGTGTTCACCGTCACGGATCCGCCGCTGAAGGCGCTCCGGAAGATCATTCCGACGGTGCCGCTCGGCCAGGTCCGGCTCGATCTGGCCTTCATCGTCCTGTTTCTCCTGGTGGCGATCGCGCAGAGCGTGGTCGGCAGCCTGGCCGCGTAGACGTCGACAGAGCCATCAGTGCATGATGAATCGGACATTTCATCGCGTGATTGTTGGGTGATGAGGAACAAACGGGTCTGGTGTGACAGGATGTGCACTAGTTACAGTGTTGGTCCGAGTGACTTGAGATCTGTCGAGCAGCCGAATTGAGGGGAAACGACCTATGAAGCTGACACCCGCCGATGTGCGGAACGTGGCGTTCAGCAAGCCGCCGATCGGAAAGCGCGGCTACAACGAGGACGAGGTGGATCAGTTCCTCGATCTGGTCGAGACCGAGCTCGCTCGGCTGATCGACGAGAACAACGATCTGCAGCAGCGCAACTCCGAGCTGGAGCGCGAGCTCGGCGAGGCCCGCGCCGGTGGCGGCGAGCAGCCGTCGGCCGGCAACACGGTCGCCTTCGCCGCGCCCGCTGCGAACACCCCGGCCGTGCAGGAGCCCGTCGCTCCCGTCGCCGCGGCCGCTACGCCGGCCACCACCGAGGAGGCGCACGTGCGCGCCGCCAAGGTGCTCGGCCTCGCGCAGGAGACCGCCGATCGCCTCACGAACAACTCGCGCTCCGAGGCGGAGAAGCTCGTCTCGGATGCGCGTGCCCAGTCGGAATCCATGGTCGCCGACGCGCGCCAGAAGGCCGACGCCATGGTGGCCGACGCGCGCCAGCGCTCGGACGCCCTGCTCGCCGACGCGCAGACGCGGTCGGAGAACCAGCTGCGCCAGGCGCAGGAGCGCTCCGACTCGCTGCAGGCCGAGGCAGAGCAGAAGCACACCGAGATCATGACCACCATCAACCAGCAGCGCACCGTGCTGGAGGGTCGGATCGAGCAGCTCAAGACCTACGAGCGCGAGTACCGCACGCGCCTCAAGACCTACCTCGAAGGTCAGCTCGAGGAGCTGCAGTCGCTGCGCAGCGCCGCCCCGGTCGATCACGGCCAGGGTCGCGGTGGCGACTTCAATGATCCCGGCAACGCGGCCGGCGGCAACCAGCAGTACAAGTAGGGCTGGGACCGGCCGGTACTAAGGCGGAGTTCTCATGCTGCTAGCCGCTCTGGGGGCGACGGTCATCGGGTTCATCCTGCTGATCGTCGCCCTGATCACGGCCAACCTCTGGCTCGCCATCGCGTGCGTGGTGGTGTCGGTGATCGGCGTCGTCCTCCTGCTCGGCGACGTCCTCACCTACCGTCGCGGCGAACGGGACAAGGCTGACAAGGCCTCCGGCGAGGCATCCGGCAAGCGTCGCGGTACAGCGTCCGACGGGGGCTGGAGCCCGGGGGACCGGGCCGCGGATGACACGGACGACGCCGAGGGCCCAGTGGTGGCGACCGCACCGGCCGCGAGCGCATCGGACGATTCCGAGGCCGCGGAACCGGTGGACGACGCGGCGCGAGAGGCCGGCACCGTCGGGCACGAGGAGTTCGGGCGGCACGACGGCCCGGACGACGATGCGCGTCCGACGGCACAGTTCGCGGTGGGGCCGCTCAGCGGGCCCACCGGGTGGGAGCACGAGTCGCCCGCCGACACCGACGACGAGAGCACCCGCGGGCTGTTCGCGCCCGGGAAGTACGACCCGGACATGACCGACCAGATCCCGCAGATCCGGATCGATCAGGCGTGGGGCACCGAGTGGACGCCGCCCCAGCAGCCGGAGTCGGACGATCCCGACAAGAAATGATCTTGCACGATTCGCTATCCTCAGCGGTAGCACTGCGTTGATCCGGCCATCACCGGGGAGCATCCGGAAGAACGGGCGCACGCCCCAGTAGAACCGGACGGGTGGGCCCGTCACAGCCCTGTTGAAGTGGCGTGGCCCCGGAGAAATCGGGGAGGCGCAAGCGGGGTGGTACCGCGGAGCTCGGCCACAGGCCGGGAGTCGTCCCCGTGCTGGTAGTAGACGGCACGAGGAGTCACGATGAGTGAGAAGCGCCCCTATCCGCTGGTCGACATGACCCGCGACGACGACGCCCCCGCGAAGGCGGGCACCCCGTCGTTCCCCGACCTCGAGGAGCGCGTCCTCGCGTACTGGTCGGAGAACGACACCTTCCGGAAGTCGATCGCGAACCGCGACGGCGCGGACGAGTTCGTCTTCTACGACGGTCCGCCCTTCGCCAACGGCCTGCCGCACTACGGCCACCTCCTGACCGGGTACGTCAAGGACCTCGTCCCGCGCTACCAGACGATGCGCGGCAAGAAGGTCGACCGCCGGTTCGGCTGGGACACCCACGGGCTGCCCGCCGAGCTGGAGGCCGAGCGTCAGCTCGGGATCAAGGACAAGTCCGAGATCGAGACCATGGGCGTGGCGAAGTTCAACGACTACTGCCGCACCTCGGTGCTGCAGTACACGGAGGAGTGGCGCCAGTACGTCACCCGCCAGGCCCGCTGGGTGGACTTCGACAACGACTACAAGACGCTCGACCTGGACTTCATGGAGTCCGTGATGTGGGCGTTCAAGACCCTCCACGACAAGGGCTTGATCTACCAGGGCTACCGCGTGCTGCCGTACTCCTGGTACGAGCAGACGCCGCTGTCGAACCAGGAGTCCAAGCTCGACGACGCCTACAAGATGCGGCAGGACCCGGCGGTCACCGTCGGGATGCCGCTGCGCACCAAGGGCACCTCCCTGGAGGAGCTCGACGGTGTCGAGGCGCTGATCTGGACCACCACGCCGTGGACGCTGCCGTCCAACCTCGCGATCGCCGTGCATCCCGACCTGGACTACGTGCACGTCACCGGCCTCGACGGGAAGGACTACCTGCTGGCCGAGGCGCGGCTGGGCCACTACGCCCGCGAGCTGGGCGAATCGCCGGAGATCAAGGGCCGGTACAAGGGCCGCCAGCTGGAGTACGCGACCTACGAGCCGCCGTTCGACTTCTTCGCCGGCCACCCGAAGGCGCACGTCACGCTGCTCGCCGACTACGTGACCACCGATTCCGGCACGGGCGTGGTGCACCTCGCGCCCGCCTTCGGTGAGGAGGACATGGACCTCGCCACCGGCAAGTACGGCATCGAGGTCGTGCAGCCGCTGGACCCGGGCGGCAAGTTCACCTCCGCGGTGCCGCCGTACGAGGGCCTCCAGGTCTTCGACGCGAACCCGGTGATCGCCAAGGATCTCAAGGCCAAGGGCCGGCTGTTGCGCCACGAGACCATCGAGCACAGCTACCCGCACTCCTGGCGCTCGGGCCAGCCGCTGATCTACATGGCGGTGCCGTCCTGGTTCGTCGAGGTCACCAAGATCATCCCGCGCATGCTGGAGCTGAACCAGGACATCACCTGGAACCCCGCGCACATCCGCGACGGCCAGTTCGGCAAGTGGGTCGAGGGCGCGCGCGACTGGAACATCAGCCGCAACCGCTACTGGGGCGCCCCGATCCCGGTGTGGGTGTCCGACGATCCCGCGTACCCCCGTGTCGACGTCTACGGCTCGCTGGACGAGCTGGAGCGCGACTTCGGTGTGCGCCCGACGAACCTGCACCGCCCGTACATCGACGAGCTGACCCGGCCGAATCCGGACGATCCCCGGTCGCCGGAGGACGGGCAGTCGACCATGCGCCGCGTTCCCGAGGTGCTGGACTGCTGGTTCGAGTCGGGCTCCATGCCCTTCGCGCAGGTGCACTACCCGTTCGAGAACCGGGACTGGTTCGACACGCACTTCCCGGGCGATTTCATCGTCGAGTACAACGGGCAGACCAAGGGCTGGTTCTACAACCTGCACGTGCTGGCGACGGCGCTGTTCGATTCCGCCGCGTTCCGCACGGTCGCGGCGCACGGCATCGTGCTCGGCCACGACGGTCTCAAGATGTCCAAGTCCAAGCGGAACTACCCGGACGTCAACGAGGTGTTCAACCGCGACGGCTCCGACGCCATGCGCTGGTTCCTCATGGCCTCGCCCATCCTGCGCGGCGGCAACCTCGTGGTCACGGAGCAGGGCATCCGGGACGGCGTGCGGCAGACGCTGCTGCCCCTGTGGAACGCGTACTCGTTCCTGCAGCTGTACGCGGAGAAGCCGGCGGTGTGGCGCACGGACTCGCAGGACGTGCTGGATCGGTACATCCTCGCGAAGCTCGCACAGACCCGCGACGCCATGACCGAGGCGCTCGACACCTGCAGCATCGCGGACGCCTGCGAGGAGCTGCGCCTGTTCGTCGACGCGCTGACCAACTGGTACGTGCGCCGCTCGCGGGCGCGGTTCTGGGACGGTTCGGACGACGGTGCCTTCGACACGCTGTACACCGTTCTGGAGACCACGTGCCGGCTCGCGGCACCGCTGCTCCCGATGGCCACCGAGGCGATGTGGCGCGGCCTCACGGGCGGCGAGTCGGTGCACCTGACCGACTGGCCGTCGGCGTCGGACCTGCCCGCCGATCCCGAGTTGGTCGCCGCGATGGACGAGGTCCGGGACGTGTGCTCCGTCGCCTCGTCGGTGCGCAAGGCGAACAAGCTGCGCGTGCGCCTGCCGCTGCACTCGCTGACCGTCGCCGGTCCCGACGCGGAGAAGCTCGCTCCCTTCGCCTCGATCATCGCCGACGAGGTCAACGTCCGGGAGGTCACCGTCTCGCCCGACGCCGATCAGTACGGGCGGGTCGAGATCGCGGTCAACGCCCGCGCGGCGGGCCCGCGCCTGGGCAAGGACGTGCAGACGGTGATCAAGGCCGTGAAGTCCGGCGACTACACCGTTTCCGACGGTGTGGTGACGGCCGCCGGGATCGCGCTGCAGGACGGCGAGTACACCCGCAAGCTGGTCGCCGCCGCGCCGGACTCCACCGCCGAACTGCCCGACGGTGCCGGGCTCGTCGTGCTCGACCTGTCGGTCGACGCCGAGCTCGAGGCCGAGGGGTGGGCCAAGGACCGCATCCGCGAGCTGCAGGAGGCCCGACGGTCCGCCGGGCTCGACGTGAGCGACCGGATCGCCCTGGTCCTCGACGTGCCCGAGGAACACCGTGCGGCCGCCGAGCAGCACCGGGACCTCATCGCGGGTGAGGTGCTGGCCACGTCGCTGGAGTTCGCTTCCCTGGACGGTGCTGCGCCCGACAGTGTGGATCTGGGCGATGGTGTCCGAGGCCGGCTCACCAAGGTCTGACCTGCGAAAACGCTTGTCGCCCACTGTAGCGATCTGCGCTACAGTGGGCTCATGGCTCGGGTGATCGCGCAACGCGAGTTGCGCAACGACAACGCGGCGGTGATGAAGTCCGTCGAGGCGGGGGAGTCCTTCGTGGTCACCCGGAACGGGACTCCGGTCGCCGAGCTGCGCCCCGTCGCCTCCGGGCGGCGGATGTTCGTGCGCCGAGCGGAGCTGCGGGAAGCGCTCGGCGGCGGCGTGCACATCGACGCCGCGGCCTTCCGGGCCGATGTGGATTCCCTGGCCGATCAGGAGCCGTGGTGACCGCTCCCGGTCTGCTGGACACGTCCGTGCTGATCGCGATGCCGGAGGTGATCGACGCGATGCCGGAGGTCACTGCGATCGCGGCGATCACGGCGGCCGAGCTCGCTGCTGCTCCGCATCTCACATCGGACCCGATGGAGGCCGCGCGCCGGCAGCTCCGGCTGCAGGAGGTGACTGCGGTGTTCGAGCCGATCCCGTTCGACGCCACTGCAGCAGCGAGTTACGGGCTGGTCGCCGCAGCCGCGTTCCGTCGCGGGCGAGCGCCTCGTCGCCGTCTCGCCGACCTGCTGATCGCCGCGACCGCGCACGCGCACGGGCTGGACGTCTACACGCGGAATCCGGACGACTTCGCGGGGCTCGACGACCTTCTGCGCGTCGTCGCGGTGTAGTCCGTGACCGACGACCGCAGCCACCGCTGGGTGCTCCACTTCGACATGGACGCCTTCTTCGCGTCCTGCGAGCAGCTGACCCGGCCCACCCTGCGCGGGCGTCCCGTGCTCGTGGGCGGGCTCGGTGGCCGCGGCGTGGTCGCCGGCTGCTCGTACGAGGCGCGCGTCTTCGGTGCGCGCTCGGCGATGCCGATGCACCAGGCGCGCCGGCTCGTCGGTGCGTCCGCCGTCGTGCTGCCGCCGCGCGGGGCGCTGTACGGGACGGTCAGTCGGCGCGTCTTCGGAGCCGTGCGCGGGCTGATCCCGGTCGTCGAGACGCTGTCCTTCGACGAGGCCTTCGGCGAACCCGCCGAGCTCGCCGGGGCGTCCTCGTCGGAGGTGGTGGCCTTCGCGGAGGAACTGCGCGCCCGGATCCTGGCGGAGACGGGGCTCGTCGCCTCCGTCGGCGCGGGGGCCGGCAAGCAGGCCGCGAAGATCGCTTCCGGGCTCGCGAAGCCCGACGGGGTGTCCGTCATCCCGCCCGCCGCGCAGGAGTCGATGCTGTACCCGCTGCCCGTCCGCAAGCTCTGGGGGATCGGCCCGGTGGCGGGGGAGCGGCTGTCCCGCTTGGGGATCGACACGATCGGTCAGTTCGCCGCGATGAGCGAGGTCGAGGTGGTCTCGGTGCTGGGCGCCACGCTGGGCCCGGCGTTGCACCGGCTCGCGCGGGGCGAGGACGATCGGCCCGTGGCGGTGAACGGCGAGGCGAAGTCGATCAGCGCCGAGCACACCCTCGAGACCGACGTGACCACGATGAACGCCCTCCGCCGCGAGATCGACCGCAGCGCCGAGCACGCGCTGCGCCGGCTGCGGCGCGACGGGCGCGGGGCGCGCACCGTCGTGCTCAAGCTGAAGCGGTCGGACATGTCCCTGCTCACCCGGAGTGCCACGCTGCCGTCCGCCACCACCGACGGTGCCGTGCTCACCGCGACCGCCCAGCGCCTCGCCCTCGACCCCATGGAGATCGGCGGCCTGCGGCTCGTCGGCGTCGGCTTCTCGGGGCTGAGCAGCGTCGAGCAGTTCACTCTGTTCGGCGAGGAGGGCGACGGTGCCCCCGACGTCGCCGAGGTCGGTGCCACTGCTCCGGAGCCCGACGTCGAGGAGCCGGATGCCGTCATCGGCTGGCGCCCGGGCATGGACGTGCGGCACCCCGAGTTCGGCCACGGTTGGGTGCAGGGCGCCGGGCACGGCGTGCTGTCGGTGCGGTTCGAGACGCGCACCTCCGGCCCGGGCCGCATGCGCAGTTTCCAGGCCGACGATGCACTGCTCCGCGAGGCTGATCCGCTCGACTCCCTCGACTGGCCCGCCGAGCACCTGCGCGCCGCGGACGGCGAGGACGACTGAGTCCTCGCGGTTGCGCGGCGTTCCCGCGGCAGCCATTCGTTCCCGCGACACTGAGACCTTTCCGCGCGCACCGCGATCCGCTCGTGCGACTGTCAGCACTTCCTGCGATCGCCATGACGATCGCGGGAGCAGCACGGTGTAGCGGGAGTGTCGTCTGATCGGAGGATTCGACGGCGAAACCTTGCGGAAGGGGTGGGGGGCTGTTCACGATTGCGGCACGACAAATCTGCTGAAGGAGAAGTGACTGTGTCGGATACGGCCGCCCAGGTGGGTCGACCGCTGTGGCTCAAGATTCTGCTCGTCGTAGTCGGTGGGCTGGTCGTGGGCGCTGTCGGAGATGTATTCGGGGGAGCTCTGCTTGGATTGGCGAGCCTGCTGATCCTAGTCATCGGCATCCCGGTGGTCATCGTGCGCCACACGCCGGGCGACAGGGTGGCCGTGCCCAAAGGGCCCGCCCACATCGGCTTCACAGACGATGGGCAGCCGATCTATCCGGTGGTGGGATACACGGCGGACGGCGCAGCGGTGACAGCCGACCGCGCGCAGGGAGTCACTGCGCTTGCCGGGCAGACGAATTCGCTCGCGATCGCCGCGCTGGTCTTGGCGTTCGTGTTCTCGCCCGCCGGGATCATCATGGGGCACATCGCTCGCGGGCAGATCCGCCGCAGCGGAGAGGCCGGCGACGGCATGGCGCTCGCGGCGCTCATCATCGGGTACGTGTCCCTCGCGATCTCGATCGCGGTCATCATCGCGGCGATCGCGGCGGTGGGCTCAGCCGGAGGCTTCTGACGCGCACAGTGATCCGGGCGCGCTGAGTCACGCGGCGTGGGCGTCCGGACAGCTGGTCTGCCACGCGGTCTCGGCGTCGTGTTCGGCGAGGAGGGCTTCGAGGATCGGCGGGCCGTGCGGTCCGTCGAGAATGGCGGCGATGTCCTCGTACGTGGTGCCGACGGCGTCGTAATACTGCTGGCGGAGGTCCTCGCGGCGCCAGTGGTCGATGAACTGGGCGCGGCGCTGCTTCCAGCGTTCGACGGCGGCGCGGTGCAGTTCGTCCGCGTGGTGCGTGTGGTTCACGCGATATGCGCGGTTCGGATCGCGGGTGCGTCGCCACCCGGTGCGTCCCGCGTAGTCACCGTCGCTGCCGAGCCCGTCTCGGAGGGTGATGGTCTCCCAGCCGGGGCGGTGATCGCGCTCGGCGGGCGGGACGACCTTCCCGTGATGTGCGTCGCAGACGAGTGTGAGGGTTGTGATGTCGGTCTTGCCGCCTTCGGCCCAGTCGGTCACGTGATGCACCTGGCAGCGCGTCGCCGGTGCGTCGCAGCCGGGCGCGGAGCAGCCGCGTTCGGACCCGTACAGGGCGATGCGCTGATCCGCAGACGCGAGGCGCTTGGTCCGGCCGAGGAACAGGGGCCGGTTCTGGAGGTCCAGGAGCAGTACGTATCGGGGATTGATTCCCATGAGGTTGATGGCGTCGGGGACGGGCATCCGGCCGCCGGTGGCTGTGGTGGCGATACCTGTCTCGGATTCGAGTTGGTCGAGGCGCAGGGTGATGATCGGTTGGCAGGGTACGCCGCGGTGCGAGCCCAGAGCGCCGGATCCGAGGGCGATGCCGAGGGCGTGTTGGAGGGCGTCGTGGCAGCGCTGCGCGGTGGTGCGCTGGTCGTGTTTCGCGGCTTCCCGGACGGCGTCGGCGTCATCGGGGTCGATGGGTGCATCGTGATCGTCGGGGTTGAGGACGCCGGGGCGCGCGAACTTCTCCATGATCGTCTCGAGCAGGGCGCGGCAGGTGGGGTCCACTGCGCCGCTGAGGCCGGACATCAGATCGTCGCCCTGTTTTCCGAGGTGCAGTTCGCGCTTGCGGGCGATGGCGTCGTGGTCGGGTTCGGCACCGTCGGGGTCGATGAGGTCCAGAGCATGCTTGCCCGCCTTCGCCAGGCTCTCCGGTGTCATCGTGGTGGCGGCGGTGACGAGGATGTCTTCGAGGACTTCGATTCCGGGGTCGAGGGTGCGTTTGCCCGCCTCGTGCAGGATCCGGTCGATGACCGCGGCGTGACGTTCGGACACCAGGCCGTCCCGCTGCGCCTGGGCGAGCAGCGGGTAGGAGGGTTCGGGGCTGAAACCGCGCTCGCGGCGGGGGACGCGAGAACGTGCGCCGTGGATCCGGTCGCGGGCTTCGCCGCCGCCGAGGTGCAGTTGCTGCTGCAGGAGTTCCTTGAGGCCGGTGTAGCCGAGTTCATCCGGTACCCGATGTTCCACGCTGGCCTGCGCGATCCGGTTCTGCGCGTACGGGACCTTCCGGGCGGCGGTCTCCAGCCGCAGAAGAGCGTCGAGGGTCTGCTGGGAGGACAGCATCACGGGGTCCGCTCCGGCGAGCATCTCCGCGGCTGATTCGAACGCTTCGAGGGCTGCGTGATAGTCAACTGCTGTGCTGGTCAGCGTGGTCATTGCGCCCCCCTCTTCTCGCCTCCTATTGTACGCGCTGAATCGAACGCGAGCCACCGAATGGAACTATTGTTCTATGTTGGCTATCTGGCGGTGCGCAGTGATTCTCGGTCAGTGAGTCAGCAGATCTCGCAGGCGCTCGAGGTCGGCCCGGACCGTCGCGCAGTCTCGTTCGAACTCTGCGTCGCTCGCGCCGAGCCGCCGGACGGTGAACAGCACCTCGGCCCCGTCGGGGTGGGTGAGCACGCGCAGGGGGTTGTTCACGACGGTGCCGTCGGGCAGCGTGACATCATGGTCGAGCACGCCGAACGGATTGTCCGGCGCGAACCGCACCCGGACCTCGCCCATCGGGGAGTCGGTGAGGAGATCGTCGCCGTCGCGGCGCACGCCGGTCGCGAGGCCTGCGGCCCACGCGACCAGGTTCTCGGGATCGCGCGCGAACTCGTAGACCTCCTCGGCGGGCCGACGGATCACGACGCTGATGTGGCGGGACTCCTCAGTCATCGTTCCACGGTAGTCCCGCCCGGAGCGGGACGGCGGTGGCGTTATCGTGCAGGCATGGGGAATCGATGACTGTGGCACCGATACTCGACGGCATCATGGTCGCGGATTTCAGCCGCGTGCTCGCAGGCCCGCTGGCCACGGTGATGCTGGCGGATCTGGGCGCGGACGTGATCAAGGTCGAGCGACCGGGCGTGGGCGACGACACCCGCCGGTGGGGCCCGCCGTGGACCGCGTCGACGAGCGCGTACTTCGAGTCGGCGAACCGCTCGAAGCGCAGCGTCGAGCTCGACCTGGACGATCCGGACGACCGCGCCGCCGCTCGGGAACTGGTGCGCCGCGCCGACATCCTCGTCGAGAACTTCCGCTCCGGGGCCCTGGGCGACAAGGGATTCGGCTACGACGAGCTCGCGGCGCTCAACCCGCGCCTCGTCTACTGCTCGGTGACCGGATTCGGGTCCGACGGTGGCGCAGCGCTGCCCGGTTACGACTTCCTGGTGCAGGCCGTGGGCGGCCTCATGAGCATCACGGGAGATCCCGACGGCGACCCGATGAAGGTCGGCGTCGCGCTGGTCGACGTGCTCACCGCGAAAGACGCCGTCGCAGGGATACTGGCCGCCCTCTACGAACGCGAACGGTCGGGACTCGGGCAACACGTCGAGGTCAATCTTCTGTCTTCCCTGCTCGGTTCACTCGCGAACCAGGGCGCGAACTTCCTCGCGACGGGTCAGTCGCCGTCGCGGTTGGGCAACACGCACCCGTCCATCACGCCCTACGAGACCCTGCGCTGCCGCGACGGGCTGCTGGCCGTGGCGTGCGGGAACGACGGCCAGTTCGCTCGGCTCGCGGCCGCCGTCGGGGCCGCCGGACTGGCGCACGACCCCCGGTTCGCCACCAACCCGGAGCGCGTGCGCCACCGCGCGGACCTGCGCCGCGCGCTGGAGGAGCGCCTCGCAGACGAGGACGCCGAGGAGTGGGTGGGCCGGCTGACCGCCGCCGGAGTACCGGCCGGCACCGTCGGCGACATCGCGTCCGGCTTCGCGCTCGCCGAACGGCTCGGACTCGCCCCGCGGATCCCGGTGGGCGGCGGCGCGATCGACCAGGTGCGCAACCCGATCGGTTTCTCACGCACGCCCGTCACCGACTACCGCCGGCCCCCGACCCTCGGCGAACACAACGACGCCGTCCGCACAGAACTGCACACCCCCGACGAGAGCAGGAACCACTCATGAGCACGCCCGCACCCCTCGACCTGGCCGGCATCGACGACCTGCTGTCCGACGACGAGAAGGCCGTGCGCGCGTCCGTGCGGCAGGCCTGCACCGAGCGCGTCCTGCCCCATGTAGCGGACTGGTTCGAGGCCGGCGCGATCGACGACCCGCGGGCCCTCATGCGCGATCTCGGCTCGCTGGGCGTGCTGGGCATGCACCTCGAGGGCTACGGCTGCGCGGGCATGTCCGCCAGCCACTACGGCCTCGCCTGCCTCGAGCTGGAGGCGGTGGATTCCGGGCTGCGCTCAATGGTCTCGGTGCAGGGATCGCTCGCCATGTTCGCCATCTGGCGCTGGGCGAGTGAGGAGATCAAGCAGCAGTGGCTGCCGCGCATGGCGGCCGGCGACGCGATTGGCTGCTTCGGTCTCACCGAACCCGACCACGGCTCGGACCCCGCGAACATGCGCACCCGGGCCCGCCGCGACGGCGACGACTGGGTGCTCACGGGCCGGAAGATGTGGATCACCAACGGATCCATCGCCGACGTCGCCGTCGTTTGGGCGCAGACCGACGAGGGGATCCGCGGCTTCGTCGTCCCGACGGACACGCCCGGCTTCTCCGCGCCCGAGATCAAGCACAAGCTCTCGCTGCGCGCCTCGGTCACCAGCGAGCTCGTCCTCGACGACGTCCGCGTGCCGGACACGTTCGCCTTCCCGGAGGTCCGGGGCCTGCGCGGGCCGCTGAGCTGCCTCAACGAGGCGCGCTACGGCATCATCTGGGGCTCGCTCGGCGCGGCGCGCTCTTCCCTCGAGGCGGCGCTGAGCTACTCGATCCAGCGCGAGCAGTTCGGCCGTCCGCTCGCGGGATTCCAACTGACGCAGCAGAAGCTGGCGGACATGAACCTCGAGTACACGAAGGGACTGCTCCTGGCGCTGCACCTCGGCCGCCGCAAGGATGCGGGCACGCTGCACCCGTCGCAGGTCAGCCTCGGCAAGCTGAACAACGTCCGCGAGGCCCTGGAGATCTGCCGCACGGCGCGAACGATCCTGGGCGCCAACGGCATCTCCCTGGAGTTCCCGGTGATCCGGCACATGAACAACCTGGAGTCCGTGCTCACCTACGAGGGCACCGTCGAGATGCACACCCTCGTCATCGGCCAGGCGATGACCGGGGTCCCCGCCTTCCGCTGACCCGCGCTGGCCCGCACGTCCGACGGTGCGCCGGCCCGCAGGTCCGCAGGTCCGCAGGTCCGACGGCCGGCTACCGGCCCAGGTACGCCTCTATCCACCGCGGACCGACGCCGGCGGCCAACAATGCCAGGAGCACGATCCGGGCCTGCCCGGGGCGCAACCGCCGGGAGAGGATCGCGCCGGCGGACACCATGTCCGCAGCGCCGCCTCCGCCTCCGTACGCCGCGTCGACCGGTCCGGCGACTATCCGCGTTGACACCACGACGACGACCCCGCCGTCGATCGCGCGGCGCACGGCGTCGGCGAGCTCCACCGTCGTGTTGCCGCTGCCGGTGCCGACCAGCACGATCCCCCGGGCGCCCGCGGCGACGGCGGCGTCGACCAGGGCACCGTCGGCCCCCGGATAGGAGGCGACGACGTCGACCCGGACGTCCGCGATCGGCGCGTTCTTGGCCAGCAGTCGGTGCGGCGCCGTCCCGGCCAGCTTTGCGACGGGCAGGCCGCCCGAGAAGGGCTGGGGCGCCGTCGTCGAGACCTTCGCGAGCCCGCGCACCGTCTGCACCTCCCCGGCGAAGGACAGCAGCACCCCGAGCCCGCGGTACGCGGGGTCGGCGGCCACGGCGATCGCGCCCGCGAGGTTCGCCGGGCCGTCGGCGTCCGGCGAGTCGGCGGGGTGCTGGGCCCCCGTGAACACCACGGGCCGCGGGTCGGCGTGCGCGAGGTCGACCAGGAGCGAGGTCTCCTCCATGGTGTCGGTGCCGTGGGTCACCACCACGCCGGCCACGTCGGGCGAGGACAGCGCCTCTGTGACGGCCGCGCGGATGGCGTCGAGCTGGTCCAGCGTCAGCGCCGACGAGTCGGCCCGGACCACGTCGCGCACCGTCACGGTGACACCGGCGACCTCCCCGGCCGACCCGAGCAGGTCCGCGCCGGAGTCGGCGGCGACCGCGGCGCCGGAGTCGTCGTGGCGGCTGGCGATGGTGCCGCCGGTCGCGAGCACGATCACGTCAGGCATGCGTGCAGCATCGCACGCTCCGCGCAGGGCGCGGCGCCGGACCGCGCATCGTTTGGCATAGTGGAGGCGGCGAAGCAGCGGCCGAACGGAGGTGAACTTCTCGATGCGCGGACGGGTCTTCATGGCCCCCGTCGCGGTACTCCTGGGCCTGGCCTGCGGTGCGTGCGGCGGGCAGAACGCCGAATCACGGTCGAGCGGACCGTCGGTCGCGTCGGTCGAGGTGACCGAGGCACCGTCGACCACGCCGGACCGCGCACCGTCGACCCAGCAGCTGGAGGAGATGCTCTCCCGCGCGATCGACCCGAAGGTGCCGCTGGAGCAGAAGATCCTGCTGGTCCAGGGCGCCACGACCGCAGACGGCCCGCTGTTCGACGAGCTCGTCAAGCTCCGGACCGACAATCCCACCGTCAGCTGGCACATCAGCAAGCCGGTGCTGGAGCAGCCGGGCGTCGCCAAGGCGCAGTTCTCCGTGCTCATGGGCGGTACCAACCAGCTGGCCTACGCCACGCTCGTCTTCGACGACGGCCGGTGGAAGCTGCAGAAGTCCTACGCCTGCCAGATGATCATGCAGGTCGGGCGCGACTCGCCCTCCTGCCACTGACCTCCCCGACGCCGCGCCGTCCGACGTCGGGCTCGGCGACTACTTCGGGTCGAAGCGGTACACGCTGCCCGTCCGCTGGACGAGCTTCTTCGCGGGGTCGTCGCCCACCAGCGTCCGGCCGCCCTGCAGCTGCACCCCGCCCGTGCCGAACGCGCGGGCCGGATCGAGCCGGACCGTGCCGTTGCCCTCGGACGTGTAGCTCTCGACGGTCAGCGTGGTGCCGCTGCCCGGAACCCGGAACACCGAATCGTCGGGCGACTCGTCCACCTTCGCGGTGAGCTCGGGTCGCTCGATGGTGCCGCCCAGCGTCACGGTCATGGTCTGGGTCAGGTTGCTGTCGGCGCGGATGCTCCTCGTCGCGGTCCAGGTGGCGCCGATCCCCACCGGTTCCGCGGGGAGCGGGACGAGGCGCAGGAAGGTCTGCAGCAGCGCCTGCTCGAACGCGGACTGCGCGTCGGCGGACACCCCGGGCGGCGCCGCGATGACGAACGAGCGCACCTCGCCGGTCGGCGCGAACCGCACCCGCCCGACGGTGCCGGCCTCGACCTCGAGGGCCTTGGTCGTCGCGGGGTCGGTGGAGGTCGGGGCTCCGAAGAAGACGTAGACGTCGAGCGGGTCGCCGCACGTGGGCTGCACGACCATCGGCAGCGTCACGTCGCGGTTACCGCCGGAGGGCTGCTCGCCGGACACCTGGGACACCTGCAGCGAATTCGTGAACAGCGCGTACTGGGCGACGGCCGTCGGACGCACCGTCAGCGCGCTCTGCGCGCCCGTGCCGGCCCCGCCGAGCACGACCTTCGCCTGCGGAACGTCGACGGTGACCGCCGTCCCCGGCAGCGTCGGCGGTGTGTTCGTGCACCCGGCGGTCGTGGCGGGCGCGGCGACCGACTGCCGGGCAGCGGCGGACGACGACGCCGCGCCGCCCCCGGAATCGGTACCACCGCACCCCGCCAACGCGGCGCCCAGCGCCACCGTCGAGGTCAACACCACTGGGACCAGCCGCAACCGTCTGCCATGCACACCGCCACCGTAGTGGATGATGGAGGGCATGGATTCTCCCGCAACCGCACGCCCGAGCTGGTATCGGAACCCGCGCATCCTGTTGGCGGTGGTCGCGGTCGCAGTGCTGCTCATCGATCTCGGCGCCAAGACCTGGGTCGTGCGGAACATGAGCTACGGCGAGAAGATCGAGGTCCTGGGGCCCTTCAGCCTGATCTTCGTCAAGAACCCCGGCGCAGCCTTCTCGATGGCCACCGGCTACACCTGGATCCTCACGATCATCGCGGTGTGCGTCGTGGTGTGGATCGTGCGGATGGGGGGCAAGCTCACCTCGATCCCGTGGGCCATCGGCCTCGGACTGGTCCTGGGCGGCGCCCTCGGCAACCTCACCGACCGGATCTTCCGCGCGCCCGGCGTCTTCCGCGGCCACGTCATCGACTTCTTCTCCGTCGGCGACTGGTTCCCGGTGTTCAACACCGCCGATTCGGCGATCAGCTGCGCCGCGGTGCTGCTGATCGCGCTCACCCTGTTCGGCAAGGACCCCTACGAGGGCTTCGGTCAGAAGCAGCCCAAGGACGACGACGCCGCCGAGCCGGTCGCGCACAGCGAGGAGGCCCGCGATGCGTGAGTCCCGCACCATGCCCGTTCCCGACGGCCTCGACGGGCTCCGGGTCGACGCCGGCGTCGCCCGCCTGCTGGGCCTCTCGCGCTCCGTCGTCACGGATCTCGTCGTCGAGGGCTCCGTCACGCTCGACGGTGCCGTGGTCGGCAAGTCCGACAAGCTCCGCGCCGGCGCGCTCCTCGACGTGACTCTGCCGGAGCCCGCGCGGCCGCTGGAGATCGTGGCCGAGCCGGTCCCCGGCATGACCATCATCTACTCGGACGACGACATCGTCGTCGTCGACAAGCCCGTGGGCGTCGCCGCGCACGCGTCCGTCGGCTGGACGGGTCCGACGGTGATCGGGGGCCTCGCCGCCGCCGGCTTCCGGATCTCCACCTCGGGCGCGCCCGAGCGGCAGGGGATCGTGCACCGCCTCGACGTGGGCACGTCCGGCGTGATGGTCGTGGCCGTGTCCGAGCGCGCGTACACGGTGCTCAAGCGGGCGTTCAAGCAGCGCACCGTCGACAAGCGCTACCACGCGCTGGTGCAGGGCCACCCCGACCCGATGTCGGGCACCATCGACGCGCCGATCGGCCGGCACCGCAGCTCCGACTGGAAGTTCGCGGTCACCAAGGACGGCAAGCCGTCGATCACGCACTACGACACGATCGAGGCCTTCCAGGCCGCGACGCTGCTCGACGTGCACCTCGAGACGGGGCGCACGCACCAGATCCGGGTGCACTTCGCGGCGCTGCACCACCCGTGCTGCGGCGACCAGACCTACGGCTCGGATCCGGTGCTCGCGAAGAAGCTGGGGCTCGACCGGCAGTGGCTGCACGCCCGCACCCTGGGCTTCACCCACCCCACCAAGGGGGAGTACGTGGAGTTCACCTCGCCCTACCCGGACGACCTGCAGCACGCCCTGGACGTCCTGCGCGACGCGTGATCAGGTCGCTGACCGGCTGGGCCGCGCTGGTCGCGGTCGCGCTGGGTCTTGCGTTCTGGCTCGGCTCCGCCACGCCGGTGCGGGTCGCCCGGCTCGACGGCGAGCGGCTCGGCCCGCAGTCCGGCCAATCCGTGGCCGAGTACCTGGGGCAGGCGCGTGCGTCGCTGGCGGCGGCCCCGGCGGGCGAGCGCCGCTGGGCGCTGGTCTCGCCGGCCGCGCCGTGGTCCGCCGACGACGTGTGGACTCGGCTCGGCTCACTCGACCGGATCGGCCGGGTGCTCGTGCGCGTGTCGATCCCGGGCGTCGCGACCCCCACGGCGACCGTGCCGCCCGGCCAGAGTGCCGAGGGCGTCGCCGCGGTGCCGGAGCTCGCGGCCCTCGCCATGCCAGGGCTCGCCGCGCCGGGGCCGCGCGGCGTCGCAGTGGCCCGCGTGAGCGCCGCGCGCCTGCGGGCCGGCGTTCCCGCCGTCGTCGGCGTGGCGGTGCTCGGCTCGGGCGACGCACTGCGCGCGGTAGCGGGGCGTCCCGGGGTCCGGTCCGTGCAGGTCATGCCGGACGACGGTGCCCGGTTCGGCCTCTCCGCCCTCCTGCCGTCCTCTACCGACCTCGCGACCCCCGGCCCCGACGATCGTCCGGTACCCCGGGCGTGAGTCATGCGATCCATCTCACGATGTGAGAGTTCTCTCCGTGATCGTGCAGGGAATCCGCGCTGTGGCGAACTAGCGTCGGAGGCATGTCAACCGTGCATCGCACCCGAGGATTCATCGCCCTTCCGGCGCAGGCGCTGTGGGACGTGCTCGTCGACCTCGAGCGTCTCCCGCGCTGGCAGCCCTTCGTCGTCTCGGCGTCGCTGCGCGACCCGGTCGCGCTCGGCGCTCGTCTCGACTGGATGCCCGACCTGCACGGCTCCTGGATCCACCGCCGGTTCGCACCGCCTGCGACGGTGACGGAGTTCGCGCCGGGGCGCGCGCTCGCGATCACGCAGGAGGAGCCGGCCGGCACCACGACCCTCCGCTGGACGCTGACCCCGCAGGACGGCGGCACCGTCGTCGAGCAGACCGTGACGGCGGACGGTGCCTCCGGGCCGCTCTTCGACCGCCTGGTGGCGCGGAGGTTCGCCGCCGACGCGGATACGAGCCTCGCGCGTCTCGCGATCCTCGCGGGGCCGCCGCGGACCGAGGACCCGCTCAACGTGGTCATCGCGGGCGGCACCGGCGCGCTCGGGCGGCGGATCGCGGCCGACCTGGTGCGCCGCGGCCACGCCGTCACGATCCTCACTCGCTCGATCCGCGCCGATGTCCCGTACCCGCAGGTCACGTGGGATGGGCGCACCGTAGGCGCGTGGGCCGCGGTACTGGAGGCGCCGAACACCGCCGTCATCAACCTCGCCGGCAAGCTCGTGGACTGCCGCCCGACCGCCGCGAACATCGCCGCGCTCACGGCGAGCCGCGTCGACGCCACGCGCGCCCTGGTCGAGGCGGCCCGGGGCCGCGGCGTCGCGCGCTGGGTGCAGGCGAGCACGACCGCGATCTGGAGTGACGCGGGGGAGCGGTGGTGCACCGAGGACACTCCGCTGCCCGAGCCTGGCCTGCCGCAGATGACCGGCGTCGCGCGCCCGTGGGAGGACGCCGCCGCCGACGCGGAGACCGCACACCTGACCGTTCTGCGGACCTCGATCGTGCTGGACACCGACTCGCCCGCGATGGCGAAGATGGTCGGCGTCACGAAGGCCTTCCTCGGCGGCAGCCTCGGCGACGGACGACAGTGGTTCAGCTGGATCCACCGCGACGACTGGCTCGCGATCGTCCGTTCGGGCCTCGGGATCGAGCCGGGGGTCGACCTGCCCGACGGGGTGGTCGTCGCCGCAGCGCCGTACCCCGTCCGCAACGCCGACCTCATGGCCGCGCTCCGCCGCCACCTGCGGCGGCCGCCCGCGCCGCCCACGCCCGCCCCGATGCTCGCGCTCGGCGCGATCGGGATGCGCAGCGACCCCGCCCTCGGCCTGACGGGTCGGCACGCCACCTCGACGGTGCTCCCCGCCGCCGGATTCGTCTTCCGGCACCCGCATCTCGACGGCGCACTGTCCGACCTGCTGGGCTGAATCGGGACGGATCGGACACCGGTTCGCGCTGCGCGAAAACCAGTTGTGAGTGGGCGCTCACTTCTGTAACCTCACAGTCGTGCACGCGGCTAACGGCTCTCGGACGCGCGCGCCGCATCTGCCCCAGGACGAGCGGCGTGCGGCGCTCATCGATGCGACGCGGGACGCGCTGCTCGAGCACGGCACCGTCCCCACCACCAAACAGATCGCCGCGGCCGCGGGCGTCGCGGAGGGCACGATCTTCCGCGTCTTCGAGTCCAAGGAGGCGCTGCTGGACGCGGTCGTGCGTGAGTCCTTCGTGATAGGCGACCTGTTCGACCGGATCGACGCGATCGACCCGGTGCTTCCGCTGCGCGAGCGGCTGTACCTGTTCGTCGAGGTCCTGCAGAGCAGATTCCAGCAGATGTTCGGACTGATGGCCGCGCTCGGCATGGTCTCGCCGCCCCACGTGCAGGACGAGGGCTCGCGACGCCGTGCGCAGGAGGAGGGGCCTGCGCTGGTGGAGCGTCTGGCCGGAGTGATCGGCGATGACGCCGACCAGCTCAGCGTCCCGCCGCACGAGGCGATCCATCTGCTGCGACTGCTCACCTTCTCCGGCAGCCACCCCCACATCAGCCACGGGGACGTGCTCTCGCCCCGCAGCATCGTCGACGTCCTGCTCGACGGAATCTCAGCCACCTCAGCCCCCGCCGCCGGAAGGACCACTCCGTGACCCTGATCCGCCTCGTCGCCGCGCACCTGCGGCACCGGCCCTGGCTGCTCGCGGTGGCCGTGTTCCAACTCGTCAGCGTCATCGCGAACCTGGTGCTGCCCAGTATCAACGCGAAGATCATCGACCTCGGCGTCACGCCCGGCGACACCGGCTACATCTGGCGCATGGGCGCGATCATGCTGGGGATCACCCTGATCCAGATGATCGCGGCGGGCGGTGCCACCTATTTCGCCGCCCGCAGCTCCATGGCCTTCGGCCGGGACACCCGACGTTCCCTGTTCGGCGCGGTCAGCCGGTTCTCGGGACGCGAGGTGTCGAAATTCGGTGCGGCGTCCCTGATCACGCGCACCACTAACGACGTTCAGCAGGTGCAGCTGCTGGTCCTGATGTCGCTGTCGATGATGATCCAGGCGCCCTTCATGGCGGTCGGCGGCGTCTTCATGGCCATCCGGGAGGAGGCGGGTCTGGCCTGGCTGATGGTCGTGGCCGTGCCGGTGCTCGGCGCCGTTCTCGGCGTGGTGATCGCGAAGATGATCCCCGGCTTCCGGCTCGTTCAGACCCGGCTCGATGCCGTGAACCGTGTTCTCCGGGAACAGCTCACGGGCGTCCGCGTGATCCGGGCCTTCGTCCGTGAGCCCGTCGAGCTCGACCGGTTCGACGATGCCAACACCGCGCTCACGGACGCCTCGGTGCGGGTGATGCGGCTGATGGCGATCATGTTCCCGTGGGTGATGCTGGTGCTCAACCTGTCCACGGTCGCGGTCTGGTGGTTCGGCGCGCATCTCATCGCAGACGGTTCCGCGCAGATCGGCTCCGTGACCGCCTACATGCAATACATGATGCAGATCCTCATGTCGGTGATGATGGCCACGTTCATGGTGATGATGGTTCCGCGCGCCTCCGTCGCCGCGGACCGCATCACCGACGTGCTGTCCACGCCGCCCACCGTCGCACCGCCGGAGCACCCGGATCCGCTGCCGGCCATCACCGGCACCGTCGAACTCGACCAGGTCACGATGTGCTATCCGGGCGCGGCGCAGCCCGTGCTGCGCGACGTGGATCTGACTGCGCGACCGGGGGAGACGGTGGCGATCATCGGGTCGACCGGCTCCGGCAAGACCACCCTGATCAACCTGCTGGCACGGTTGTTCGACGCCACCGGCGGCGCGGTCCGCTACGACGGCGTGGACGTCCGCGAGCTGCGGTCGGATGCGCTGTGGGGCCATGTCGGCCTCGTGCCGCAGCGCGCCTACCTGTTCAGCGGCACCGTCGCCTCGAACCTGCGGTTCGGCAATCCCGACGCGACCGACGACGACCTCGCGGAGGCGCTGCGGATCGCGCAGGCCGCCGACTTCGTCGCGGAGCTCGGCGGTCTCGACGCACCGATCGCGCAGGGCGGCACCAATGTCTCGGGCGGGCAGCGCCAACGGCTCGCGATCGCCCGCGCGCTCGTCGCGAAACCCGCGATATACCTGTTCGACGACAGCTTCTCGGCGCTCGACCTGACGACCGACGCGAAGCTGCGCGCGGCCCTGCGGCCCTACACCCGCGACGCGACCGTCTTCATCGTGGCGCAACGCATCTCGACCATCGCGGGCGCGGATCAGATCATCGTTCTCGAGGACGGCGCGGTCGTCGGCCACGGCACGCACGCCGAGCTCCTCGAGACCTGCCCGACCTATCAGGAGATAGCCGGCAGCCAGGCGACGGCGGGGAGTGCGGCATGACGCGACCGGGAGGGCGGACGGCGGCCGCCGCGATGGCGGGGGCGCCCAACCAGAAAGCCATGACCTTCTGGCCGTCGCTGAGACGGCTGCTGGGGCGGATGCGCGAACAGCGCGCCGCGATGACGGCGGCGATCGTGCTCTCGGTCGGCTCGGTCACCGCCGCCGTGCTCGCACCCAAGGTGGTGGGCACGGCCGTCGACGCGATCTACGACGGCTTCCGCTCGCAACTGCGGCACGGACCGGGCATCGACTTCCACCGCGTGGGAACGATCCTGGTCTGGGTGATCGTGCTGTTCGTGGCGAGCGCGGCCCTCCAGTACGTGCAGGGCTACCTCCTCAACGGGGCCGTGCAGCGGGTCATGTACGCGCTCCGCCGCGAGGTGGAGGAGAAGCTGAACCGGCTGCCGCTGAGCTACTTCGACGGACAACCCCGCGGTGAGCTGCTCTCGCGGGTGACCAACGACATCGACAACCTCGGCCAGTCGTTGACCCAGGCGCTGAGCCAGCTCATCGTCTCCGCGTTCACGGTGATCGGCGTGCTCGTCATGATGCTCGTCGTCTCGCCGCTGTTGACGGCCGTCGCCGTCGTCGTGATCCCGTTGATCGTGGTCTTCGCGGGCCAGATCATGAAGCGCAGCCAGAAGCACTTCGTGGCGCAGTGGAAGTCCACGGGCTCGCTCAACGCCCAGGTGGAGGAGGCCTTCACCGGACACGATCTGGTCACCGTCTACGGCCGTGGGGGCGCGCTGGAGGAGCGCTTCGCCGCCGAGAACGACGCCCTGATGCACGCGAGCTACCGCGCGCAGTTCCTCTCCGGCCTCGTGATGCCGATCAGCATGTTCGTCGGCAACCTGCAGTACGTGGCCGTGTGCGTGGTCGGTGGTCTGCGGGTCGCCGGCGGCGGGATGAGCCTCGGCGATGTCATCGCCTTCATCCAGTACTCCCGCCAGTTCACCCAGCCCGTGACGCAGATGGCGTCGATGGTGAACATGCTCCAGTCGGGCGTCGCCTCCGCCGAACGGGTCTTCTCGATCCTCGACGCGGAGGAGCAGGTCGCCGACCGGCCGGGCGCGCTGCCGGAGCCCACGCGCGGCCGCGTCGCCTTCGAGGACGTCTCCTTCGGCTACCGGCCCGGCGAACCGCTCATCGAGGGCATGAACCTCGTCGCGGAGCCCGGGCGGACCGTCGCGATCGTCGGGCACACGGGCGCCGGCAAGACGACCCTGGTCAACCTGATCATGCGGTTCTACGAGCTCAGCGGCGGGCGGATCACGATCGACGGCGTCGATATCGCCGAGGTGGAGCGGGCCGATCTCCGTCGCAGGATGGGCATGGTGCTGCAGGACACCTGGCTGTTCGAGGGCACCATCATGGACAACATCCGGTACGGGCGTCTCGACGCGACCGACGAGGAGGTGTACGCCGCAGCGCGGGCAACCTTCGTGGACCGGTTCGCCCACTCCCTACCGGACGGCTACCAGACGGTGCTCGACGACGAATCGGGCAGCGTCTCGGCGGGCGAGCGGCAGCTGATCACCATCGCCCGCGCCTTCCTCGCGGAGCCGGCGATCCTCATCCTCGACGAGGCCACCAGTTCCGTCGACACGCGCACCGAGGTGCTGCTGCAGCAGGCCATGCACGCCCTGCGGGCCGACCGGACCAGTTTCGTCATCGCGCACCGGCTCTCGACCATCCGGGACGCGGACGTCATCGTCGTGATGGATCACGGGCGCATCGTCGAGCAGGGCTCGCACGAGGAGCTCCTCGCCGCCGGCGGGCACTACGCCGATCTGTACCGCGCGCAGTTCGAGGGTGTCGAGATCTGACTGTGAGGATGGATCTGCCACCTCGATGTGCCTGCAGGATCGGCGTTTCGGTGGTGGGCTGTAGCTGACGATCCTCGGATGTGACCCTTGATCTGACTGGCCGTGGTGCCCTTGTCGCGACTTGTCCGTTCGGGGATTGTCGGCACCGGCCCGGTCGGAGCGACTGGCCTGATCAGGAGCTTGACCGACCGCGGTGTTGCAGCGCCGCGATCGTGTCCCGTCACAGTCCCGCCGTGACTCCTCCCGGACCGGAACCACCTATTGGTCCCACCGGATGTTGGAGGAACGCATGACCAGTCTGACGGAAATCGTGGATGTCGTCATCGGAGTCGACACGCACGTCGAAACACACACCGCCGCCGCGGTGCACGCACGCACCGGCGCGGTGCTCGATCAGATCACCGTCGCCACCACCGTCGACGGCTACCAGCAGCTGCTCGACTTCGCCGACGGGCACTCACAGCTGCGGGCCTGGGCGATCGAAGGGACCGGCGGCCACGGCGCGGGCCTGACCCGCGCACTCGCGGTGCGCGAGGAGCTGGTGATCGAACTCGACCGCCCCGAACGAGCGCAACGACGGCACGGCGCGAAATCCGACCCACTGGACGCGATCCGCGCCGCCCGCGAAGCGCTGTCCCGGCCCGAACTGGGAACACCCCGTGCGGCAGGAGACCGGCAAGCATTGTCGGTGCTACTCGCGGCCCGCCGCTCCGCCGTTGACGGCTACACCGTTGCGATGCGGCAACTGTTCAGCCTGGTCATCGCCGCACCTGAGCCGCTCCGGGAGATCCTGCGCGGACGCCCGCTGCCGGAGATGGTGGCCATCGCCGCGAAGCTCCGCACTCGCACCAGTTGGGACACAGAAACCGCCGCCACCGCAACAGTGCTCAAGACGCTCGCACGTCGAGTGCAGACACTGCGGAAGGAAGCCGACGAGCACGAAAAGCAGATCCTCGCGATCGTCAAAGCCTGGCGGCCGGACCTCCTCGCGCAACTCGGCGTCGGCCCGATCGTCGCCGCCACGCTCTTATGCGCCTGGTCACATCCCGGCCGGGTCCGATCCGAAGCGGCGTTCGCAATGCTCGCCGGCGTCGCACCGATCCCCGCCAACAGCGGGCAGGTCACCACCCGCTACCGCCTCAATCGGCACGGCGACCGCCAGGTCAACCGTGCTCTGCACACCATCGTCCTGTCCCGGCAACGCTACGACCAGGCCACCCGTGACTACACCTCCCGCCGCACCGCACAAGGCAAGACCCCGCGCGAGATCAAACGCTGTCTCAAGCGCTACATCGCCCGCGACCTCTACCGCCTCCTAGAGCACCCTTCGACTACTTGACACCCATAGGAGCGTCGCGCCGGTCCGCGAACAGGTCGTTGCCAAGGTTGTTGCAAGTGCGCGCGTTAGGCTGGTGACCGAGAAGAACGGACGATGAGGGACAGAAGCGACGGACATGAGCGATGAACTCGTACCCGGGACGGTGATCGGCGGCTACCGGATCGAGCGGCGCCTCGGCTCCGGCGGCATGGGGTCCGTTTACCTGGCCAAGCATCCCGAGCTGCCGCGCTACGACGCGCTCAAGGTCCTGGGTGCGGGCTACTCGGGCGACGATGCCTTCCGCAAGCGGTTCCTCCGCGAGGCGGAGCTGGCAGCGCGGCTCGATCATCCGAACGTGGTCACCATCTACAACCGTGGCACCGAGGGGGCGCGCCTGTGGATCGCGATGCAGTACGTCGAGGGCGACGACTGCTCCGTCCTGCTCAAGCGCACCCCGACGGGCCTGCCGCCCGCGGTCGCGGTGGAGATCGTCGGCCAGATCGGGCGCGGTCTGGACCGTGCGCACCGCGCCGGGCTCCTGCACCGCGACATCAAGCCGGCCAACATCCTGGTCACCGCCGTGGACGACGACGGCGACGACGGGGACGAACGCCGCGCGCTGCTCACCGACTTCGGCGTGGCCAAGGGCGGTGAGGACACCTCGCAGTTGACGGCGGTCGGCACCGTCCTCGCGACGCTGGCCTACGCCTCGCCGGAGCAGCTGTGCGGCGAGGAGCTGGACTCGCGGTCGGATCAGTATTCGCTGGCAGCCACCTTCTTCCATCTGGTCACGGGCAAGGTGCCGTACACCGGCGCCAGTACCGACGCGGTGATCGACGCGCACTTCAACGCCCCGCCGCCGCGGATCTCGCAGATCCGCGAGGGGGTGCCGCCCGCGGTCGACGCCGTGGTCGCCCGCGGCCTGGCGAAGACCCCCGCCGAGCGATTCGCGACATGCAAGGAGTTCGCGAACGCGCTGAAGTCGGCGATGGCGGCCCCCGTCGCGCGTCCCGCGCCGCGGCAGGTGCCACGCCCCGCGCCCGGGTACGTCCCGGGCCCCGGCCACCCGTCGGGGCCCCAGCAGCCCGCGACCGCGGGGCGCCCGGCCCCGCCGGTGCAGCGCACCGTCGCACCCGGTATCCGGGGGCAGGCGAACCGGCCGAGCTACCCGATGGCGCGTCCGCAGCAGGCCCCGTCGCCGCAGCCGTTGTACGGTGCGGGCGCGCCCTCCGGGGCCGTGCCCAGGCCGTCGGCGCCCCGCCCGCCGGTCGGTCGCGACCAGCCCGCGAAGGCCCCGGCGCAGGGTGTGATGTCGCCCGGCGTACTGGTGCTCGTGGGAGTGGCGGTAGTGGCGTTGCTGGTGTTGATCCTGGTCATCGTCCTCGCCTCATGATCCGTCCGAGCCTGTCGGTGGGACCGCCTACACTGCGTAATGACAGCGATGAGATTCTCCACCGGAGGTGAGTAGCCCATGACGTCCGCCGCCGGCTCGTTCGTCCATCTGCACAACCACACCGAGTACTCGATGCTCGACGGCGCGGCCAAGGTCGATCCGCTGTTCGCGGAGGCCCAGCGGCTGGGCATGACGGCGGTCGGCATGTCCGACCACGGGAACATGTTCGGCGCGTCGGATTTCTACAACACCGCGAAGAAGTACGGCATCAAGCCGATCATCGGCATCGAGGCCTACATCGCGCCGGAGTCGCGGTTCAACACCAAGCGCGTCAAGTGGGGCGATCCGTCGCAGAAGGGCGACGACGTCTCGGGCTCGGGCGCGTACACCCACATGACGATGGTGGCGGAGAACGCCACGGGCCTGCGGAACCTGTTCAAGCTGAGCTCGCTCGCGTCGATCGAGGGCCAGCTCGGCAAGTGGTCCCGGATGGACGCGGAGATCATCGCCGAGCACGCGTCGGGCATCATCGCCACGACGGGCTGCCCGTCGGGCGAGGTGCAGACCCGCCTGCGGCTCGGGCACGAGCGGGAGGCGTTGGAGGCCGCCGCGAAGTGGCAGGAGATCTTCGGCAAGGAGAACTTCTACCTCGAGCTCATGGACCACGGTATCGACATCGAGCGCCGGGTCCGCGAGGGTCTGCTGAACATCGGCCGGCAGCTGGGCATCAAGCCCCTGGCCACGAACGACTGCCATTACGTCACGAAGGACAAGGCGGAGTCGCACGGCGCGTTGCTGTGCATCCAGACCGGTAAGACCCTGTCCGACCCCACTCGGTTCCAGTTCGACGGTGACGGCTACTACCTCAAGTCCGCCGAGGAGATGCGCGAGCTGTGGGACTCGCAGGTCCCGGGCGCCTGCGATTCGACGGTCGAGATCGGAGAGCGGGTCCAGTCCTACGCGGAGGTGTGGGAGCACAAGGACCGCATGCCGCGGTTCCCGGTGCCCGAGAACCACACGCAGGAGTCCTTCCTGGAGTCGGAGGTCATGGACGGGCTGAACCGTCGTTTCCCCGACGGTCCGCCCGCGGACTACGTCGAGCGTGCCAAGTACGAGCTGTCCGTCATCAACGAGATGGGCTTCCCGGCGTACTTCCTGGTCGTCGGCGACCTGATCGCGCACGCGCACGAGGTCGGCATCCGCGTCGGCCCGGGCCGTGGCAGCGCCGCCGGTTCGCTGGTGGCGTGGGCGCTGGGCATCACCAACATCGACCCGATCCCGCACGGCCTGCTGTTCGAGCGGTTCCTCAACCCCGAGCGCGTGTCGATGCCCGATATCGACATCGACTTCGATGATCGTCGCCGCGGCGAGATGATCACCTACGCCTCGGAGAAGTGGGGCTCGGACAAGGTGGCGCAGGTCATCACGTTCGGCACCATCAAGACCAAGGCCGCCATCAAGGACTCGGCCCGCGTCATCTACGGCCAGCCCGGCTACTCGATCGCCGATCGCATCACGAAGGCGCTGCCGCCGCCCATCATGGCCAAGGACATCTCGGTCAAGGGCATCACGGACCCGGCGCACGAGCGGTACAAGGAGGCCGTCGAGGTCCGCCAACTGATCGAGACGGATCCGGACGTCAAGAAGATCTACGACATGGCGCTCGGCCTCGAGGGCCTGATCCGCAACGCTGGCGTGCACGCCTGCGCCGTGATCATGTCGTGCGACCCGCTCACCGACGCCATCCCCGTGTGGAAGCGCGCGCAGGACGGCGCGATCATCACCGGCTGGGACTACCCGTCCTGCGAGGCCATCGGCCTGCTGAAGATGGACTTCCTGGGCCTGCGCAACCTCACCGTGATCGGTGACGCGCTGGACAACATCAAACACAACCGCGGCGTCGACCTCGACATGGACCAGTTGCCGCTCGACGACGAGACGACGTACGAGCTGCTGCAGCGGGGAAACACCCTCGGCGTCTTCCAACTCGACGGCGGCCCCATGCGGGACCTGCTGCGCCGCATGCAGCCCACCAAGTTCGAGGACATCGTCGCCGTCGGCGCCCTCTACCGGCCCGGCCCGATGGGCATGAACGCGCACAACGACTATGCGGATCGCAAGAACGGCCGGCAGCAGGTCAAGCCGATCCACCCGGAGCTCGAGGAGCCGCTCAAGGACATCCTGGCGGACACGTTCGGCCTGATCGTGTACCAGGAGCAGATCATGCACATCGCGCAGAAGGTCGCCGGGTACAGCCTCGGCCAGGCCGACATCCTGCGCCGCGCGATGGGTAAGAAGAAGAAAGAGGTCCTCGACGAGGCCTACGGCGGGTTCCAGCAGGGCATGCTCGACAACGGCTTCTCGCAGGCCGCGATCACCGCGCTGTGGGACACGGTGCTGCCCTTCGCCGGCTACGCGTTCAACAAGTCGCACGCCGCCGCCTACGGCCTGGTCTCGTACTGGACCGCCTACCTCAAGGCGAACTACCCGGCCGAGTACATGGCAGCGCTGCTGACCTCCGTCGGTGACGACAAGGACAAGGCGGCCATCTACCTCGGTGACTGCCGTCGCCTGGGGATCACCGTGCTCCCGCCGGACGTCAACGAGTCCTTCCATGCGTTCACCTCGGTCGGCGAGGACATCCGCTTCGGCATGGGCTCGGTGCGCAACGTGGGTGAGGGCGTGGTCGCGTCGATCGTCCGGACGCGGGAGGAGAAGGGCGCCTACACCTCCTTCTCCGACTACCTCGCCAAGATCGAGGTCGCCGCGTGCTCCAAGAAAGTCACCGAATCCCTCATCAAGGCGGGCGGTTTCGACTCGCTCGACCATCCCCGCAAGGGCCTGCTCCTGGTGCACGCCGACGCGATCGAGTCGGTGCTCTCCACGAAGAAGGCCGAGGCCGTGGGCCAGTTCGACCTGTTCGGGTCGATGGGGGAGGACGACGGTGCCGCCGGCCCCATCGACGACGTCTTCACCATCAAGGTTCCCGACGAGGAGTGGGAGGGCAAGCACAAGCTCGCCCTCGAACGCGAGATGCTGGGCCTGTACGTGTCCGCGCACCCGCTCGACGGGGTGGAGCACGTGATCGGCGCGCAGACCGACACCGCGATCCCCGCGATCGTCGAGGGCGACGTCAAGGACGGGACCCAGGTCACCGTCGGCGGCATCCTGCAGTCCGTGAACCGGCGCGTGAACAAGAACGGCGCTCCGTTCGCGTCCGCGCAGATCGAGGACCTCTCCGGTGGTATCGAGGTGTTCTTCTTCCCGCAGGCGTACGCGGCCTACGGCGCGGAGGTCGTCGAGGACGCGGTGGTGCTCATCAAGGCCCGGGTGAACTTCCGGGACGACAAGGTCACCCTGATCGCGAACGACATCGCGCCCATCGATCTGTCGCAGATCGGTGTCGCCAAGCCGCTCTCGCTGACGATGCAGACCAGGGTGTGCACGCAGGACAAGGTCTCCGCGCTCAAACAGGTGCTGCAGCGACACCCCGGCGTCTCGGACGTGCACGTCAAGCTCGTGAGTGGCGACGGCGAGGGGCAGAGCACCACGCTCAGGCTGGCCGACACGCTCCGGGTGAACCCGTCGTCGTCGCTCATGGGCGACCTGAAGGCGCTGCTCGGTCCGAACTGCCTGATCTGAATCTCTCTCCGCGAGTTATGGCGCGGGTACCATAACCATATGGCGCTCAAGCGGACCACAGTGATGCTCGACGAGGACGACCTCGCGTTGATCAAGGCCGCGTCCGCCCGAGAGGGTCGTCCGGAGGCGGAATACATCCGCGATGCGGTCCATCGTGCGGCGCTCCGTACGCGCACATGGGATGAGGACTTGGACATCCCGTCCTTCGACTTCGGAGAGCCGATGACGGCTGATGGCATCAAGCGCGAGATCGCGGACGAGATGAACGCCAGGCACAGGTGATCCTCATCGCCGATACCTCCGGGGTGTTGGCCGCGTTCGCCACCTCGGAGGCGGATCACCTGCGCGCGAGGGATGCGCTCAACGCCGCATCCCTGGTGGTCTTCACGCCGTTGGTGCTTCTCGAGCTCGAAGTACTCGGTGGTCGACGCATCGGCCGGCAGGCGGCGCAGGCCACTGTGGACTGGATTCTCGCGACTGCCGCATCCGGCAGGTTTCGGATCGACTCCGTTTCCGGAGCCGACCTGCACGAAGCGCGGAAGGTGCAGCGGCACTACGCAGGACTCGATCTCGACCTGACGGACGCCGTCAACGTCGTCGTCGCGTCCCGCTGGGACACTGTGGATCTACTGACCCTGGACCGACGAGACGTCCGGGCCATCGTCCCTCTGTCACGGCACGCCGCCTTCCGGCTGCTCCCCGACGATTCCTGAGGCGATCAGGCGCGGGAATGCACCGCGCGGGCGGCCCACCACACGACCACTCCGACTCCGGCCGAAGCCAGGACGGCCGGGGTGAACGACGCCGCGCCGGTGACCAGCGTGAGCATGAGTCCGAAGGCGAGAACGACCAGCGCCGCGACCAGGGCTTCGGCCTTGTGGCGAGGCCACGCGATGCCGAACACGTCGACCGTGCCCCGCTGTGCGCTGGCACGGCCGGCGGAAGTCAAGGATGCGGCGACGGTGGTCATGGTCTTCACCATAGCCTGTGACTGAGTTTTCGGCTACCCGAACTCACGGTCCGGCGGATCGATCTGGGATGATGGAACACGTGTTGCGCTGGATCACCGCTGGAGAATCGCACGGCCCCGCCCTCGTGGCCCTCGTGGAGGGCATGGTCGCGGGCGTCGAGGTCACGTCGTCGGACATCGCCGCCCAATTGGCGCGGCGTCGACTGGGCTACGGCCGTGGTGCGCGCATGAAGTTCGAGGCCGACAAGGTGACCATCCTCGGGGGCGTCCGGCACGGCCTGACGCAGGCGGGCCCCGTCGCCATCGAGATCGGCAACACCGAATGGCCGAAGTGGGAGCAGGTCATGTCGGCGGACCCCGTCGACCAGGAGCTGCTGGACGGCATGGCACGCAACGCGCCGCTCACCCGTCCGCGCCCCGGCCACGCCGATTACTCGGGCATGCTCAAGTTCGGCTTCGAGGACGCGCGCCCGGTGCTCGAGCGCGCGAGCGCCCGCGAGACGGCTGCCCGGGTGGCCGCCGGCACCGTCGCCCGTAACTTCTTGCGCCAGGCGCTCGGGGCCGAGGTGGTCAGCCACGTCATCTCGATCGGTGCGTCGCAGCCGTACGTCGGGCCCACCCCGTCGGCGGCCGACCTGGAGCGGATCGACGCCTCACCGGTGCGCGCCTTCGACGAGGCCGCGGAACAGTCGATGATCACCGAGATCGAGGCGGCCAAGAAGGACGGCGACACCCTCGGCGGCGTCGTCGAGGTCGTCGTCACCGGGCTTCCGGTCGGCATCGGCTCGGTCGCGTCGGGGGAGAGCCGCCTCGACGCGCGGCTCGCGTTCGCGCTCATGGGGATCCAGGCGATCAAGGGCGTCGAGGTCGGCGACGGCTTCGAGACCGCCCGCCGGCGGGGCAGCGAGGCGCACGACGAGATGCTCCCCGACCGGGGCGGGGTGCTGCGCTCGACGAACCGCGCGGGCGGCGTCGAGGGCGGCATGACCAACGGCGAGGAGCTGCGCGTGCGCGTGGCGATGAAGCCGATCTCCACGGTGCCCCGTGCCCTGCGCACCATCGACATGCAGACCGGCACCGAGGCCGTCGCGATCCACCAGCGCAGCGACGTCTGCGCGGTGCCCGCGGCGGGCGTGGTGGCCGAGGCCATGGTCGCGCTCGTGGTCGCGCAGGCGGCGCTCGAGAAGTTCGGCGGTGATTCGCTGGCCGAGACCCGCAGCAACATCGAGCGGTACTCCGAGCAGGTGGCGGCGCGGTTGCAGCGGGTGACGCCCGAGGCGATCTGATGGCCGGCGCGCCTGGTCGTGAGCCGGGCCCTGCAGCCATCCTGATCGGTCCGCCGGGCGCCGGTAAGACCACGATCGGCCGTCGTCTCGCACGCGCGCTGCGCGTCGACTTCCTCGACGTCGACGAGGAGATCGAGCGCCGCGAGGGCCGGTCCATTCCGCAGATCTTCGCGGGCGACGGCGAGCCGGCGTTCCGCGCGATCGAGGAGGAGGTCGTGGCCGATGTCGTGACCCATCACGCGGGTGTCGTCTCCCTGGGCGGCGGCGCGGTGCTCTCCGAGACCACGCGGACGCTACTGCGCAGCTATCAGGTCGTCTACCTCGAGCTCACCGAGGAGGAGGGGATCCGGCGCACCGTCAGCCCCGCGGCGTCGAACCGTCCCCTGCTCAAGGGCGCCGACCCCGAGGCGGCGTACCGCGCCCTGATGGCCCGGCGCACCCCGATCTACCGCGAACTCGCGACGATCCGCGTCTCCACGGTGGGTCGCGCACCGTCGTCCGTCGTCCGGCAGGTGCAGCGGCGCCTGAAGGACACCGCCCCCGGGCGGGAGCGCCGCGGCCCCTGGCCGAAGCTGCCCGCCGTCCTGCGCACGTCCGCCAAGAATCGATCGGAGTAGTAGATGAGCGAGAACCCGGTGAAGGTCCGCGTCGACGCGGGCAGCCCCTACGACGTGGTGATCGGCCGCGGGCTGCTCGACGAGACCGTCGCGGCCGCCGGCGAGGCGACCAAGGCCGCGATCTTCTACCAGCCGACCCTCGCCGAGACCGCAGAGGCCCTGCGGCAGGCGCTGGCGGACAAGGGGATCGACGCGCACCGCATCGAGTTGCCCGATGCCGAGGCCGGCAAGGACCTGCAGGTGGCGGGCTTCTGCTGGGAGGTGCTCGGCCGCATCGGCCTGAGCCGCCAGGACGTGATCTACAGCCTGGGCGGTGGCGCCGCCACCGATGTCACGGGCTTCGTGGCCGCCACGTGGATGCGGGGCGTCCCGGTCGTGCACATCCCGACCACCCTGCTCGCGATGGTCGACGCGGCCGTCGGCGGCAAGACCGGCATCAACACCGACGCCGGCAAGAACCTCGTGGGCTCCTTCCACGAGCCGCGGGCCGTGATCGTCGATCTCGTCACGCTGGAGACGGTGCCGCGCAACGAGATCGTCGCCGGCATGGCCGAGGTCATCAAGACCGGCTTCATCGCCGACCCGGCGATCCTCGAGCTCATCGAGAAGGATCCGCAGGCCGCACTCGACCCCACGGGCGACGTGCTCCCCGAGCTGGTCCGCCGCTCCATCGAGGTCAAGGCCAAGGTGGTCTCCGCGGACCTCAAGGAGTCCTCGCTGCGCGAGATCCTCAACTACGGCCACACCCTCGCGCACGCGCTGGAGCGGCGCGAGCGCTACCGCTGGCGCCACGGCGCCGCCGTCTCGGTCGGCCTCATCTACGCCGCCGAGCTCGGCCGCCTCGCCGGGCGCCTCGACGACGAGACCGCGGACCGGCACCGTCGGGTCCTGGAGTCCGTGGGCCTGCCCACGTCCTACGACGCCGACGCCTTCGGGCAGCTGCTCGAGTACATGGGCAAGGACAAGAAGAACCGCGCCGGCATGCTCCGGTTCGTGGTGCTCGACGGGCTGGCCCGCCCGGGCCGGCTCGAAGCGCCGGACCCGTCGCTCCTCGTCGCCGCCTACTCCGCCGTCGCCAAGGAGGATTCCGCCCCGGGCGGCGCCGTTCTGCTCTGATTCCGGGGCCCGGTGGTGTTCAATCATCGGGTGATGCGCTGGACGACGGTGGCTGCGGCGGCGATCGGCTGTGTGGTTGCGGGCCTGCTGCCCGCGGTCGCGCAGGCCGACACGGGGTGGAACGGCAGGTACTCGCTGATCCGCTCCGCGGCGAGCAAGACCGGCACCAGCCTGGCCGCGCGGCAGTGGGAGCCCGACTTCAGCGATGTGTACACGTTCGCGACATCGTGCGCGAGCGGTACCTGCGTCGCGACCGTCGTCGACGGTCCGCCGGTGAAGAATCCGACGCTGCCCACGCCCGCCAAGTACACCTGGAACGGAACGTCCTGGGTGCACGTCTACGACTGGCAGTGGGACTGCTACATGGGTGAGGGGCGAGAGAAGGTCTACGCCCCTGCGCATTCGGTCGCCGTCTACACCCCGCGCGCCGACGGCACCCTCTCCGGCACCTGGCGCACCGACATCACCGGTGGGCCGTGCGCGGGCTCGGTCGTGATGAACGTCGCCGCCGTACCCGCTCCCTGACGCGTCAGAGCCCCAGCATCTCGACGGTCCGCCCGACCGCGTAGTCGAACAGCGCGTCCGCGGGCTCGAGCGTGTTCGCGAACTGCCCGAACAACTCGAAGCTCACGGCGCCGAACAACTGGGTCCAGGCGATGACACCGAGGGCGAGCTGCGCCGGGTCGCCGCCCGGGGCCACCGCCTCGGCGACGGCGCGCAGCTGCCCGTCGAGCACGCCCGACGGTGCCGGAGCCCCGCCGCGCCCGCACGCCGCGATCCGCGCGAAGACACCCGACGTGCGGATCGCCGCGGCGGTCGTCTCGGCGGGTGCGTGATATCCGGGCACGGGGGAGCCGTAGAGCAGCGTGTACTCGTGCGGATGGTCCAGCGCCCAGCGGCGGACGGCTCGCGCCGCGGCGATCCAACGGTCACGGGGCTCTGCAGCCGCCGAGTCGGCGGCCACCACCGCGTCGCCGAGCGCCTCGTAGGCCTCGGTGATGAGCGTGGTGAGCAGTGCGTCGCGGCTCGGGAAGTAGCGGTACACGGCCGACGAGGCGAGCCCCAGATCGCGCGCGACGGCGCGCAGCGAGAGCGCCGCGGCGCCCACCTCGCGGAGCTGCTCCCGCGCGCTGCGGGTGATCTCGGCGGTCAGTTCGGCGCGGGCGCGCTCGCGGGCGGTCAGGGAGGCGTTCACCCCTCGATCATTGCACTGATCAAAAACGAGAGCACTGCTCTTGACAATGTCGGGACAATGGCGGAGCATTGATTCAAATCAAGAGCAGTGCTCACAGATGGAGGATCTCATGACCGCACCCGCCGCCACCGTCCGTCCCGGCCGGACCGCCACCGCGTGCAACAATACCGTCGCCTGGCTCGCCCGCCGCGGCGTGTCGATCTACGGCAGTAGGGAACTCGCCGTCCGCGGGCGGAAGTCCGGGCAGTGGCGGACGGTTCCCGTCAACGTCCTCACGGTCGACGGTGCCGAGTACCTCGTCGCGGCGCGTGGACTCACGCAGTGGGTGCGCAACATGCGTGCCGCGGGTGCGGGCGAGCTCCGGCTGGGGCGCACTGTCGAGCCCTTCACGGCGGCCGAGATCACGGACCCGGCCGCCAAGGTGCCTGTGTTGCGCGCGTACCTGCGCACGTGGGCGTGGGAGGTCGGCGCGTTCTTCCCCGGCCTGAGCGCCGACAGTTCCGACGAGGATCTCGCCGCGGCCGCGGACCGCTACCCGGTGTTCGTCGTCTCCCGGGGCTGACCGCCGTGCCGGACCGCGCCGGCGCCGGTACCGTCGGAAACGTGAACGCGACCAGGACCATCGATCAGGACACGGGCGAGCTCGAGGTGCACACCGGGGTCGCCGGTCGGTCCGCGCGGCTCGGGCATCGTCTGGTGCTCGTGGCCCGCGCCTGGCAGGCGGTCGTGCAGCTCGACGGTGAGCGTCCCGTCGCGCTCGCCGTGACCGTCCGTGCGGGGGCGCTCGAGGTGGCTTCCGGCGAGGGCGGCCTCACGCCGCTCAGTGCGCCGGAGCGGGCCGTCGCCACGGCGAACGCGCACCGCTCGCTGCAGGTGAAGAAGCATCCGGCGATCGAGTTCACCTCGAGCTCGATCGAGCAGTCCGAGAACGGTTTCCGCGTGGTGGGAGTGCTGACGATCTGCGGCGTCGCCCGGCCGTCCGAGTTCGCCCTGGACTACGAGAGCGGCTCGCCCGCTCCCACCCTCGCGGCGGCGGTCGCGGTGCGCCAGACGGACTTCGGGATCACGCCGTTCTCCCTCATGATGGGCACCCTGCAGGTGGCGGACGAGGTCACGGTGATCGCGCGCGCGACTGTGTGACCGGCGGGCGGGACCTCCGCGATACCGTGGGAGGCATGCCGCAGACGACCACCGACCACGCCCGCCGCCGCGACACCCTCCGCGCCGCGCTGGCGAGCCACGACCCGGCCCTCGAAGCGCTCCTGGTGACAAACCTCGACAACGTGCGCTACCTCGCCGGCTTCACCGGCTCCAACGGCGCACTGCTGGTCGCAGCGGACCCCGCCCGCGACGCGATCGCCACGGACGGCCGCTACCTCACCCAGGTCGCCGAGCAGTCCGGCGACCTCCGGGCCGTCATCGAGCGCGATGTGGCGAAGGCTCTGCTCGCCGAGGCGCGCGAGGCGGGGATCGGCATCGTCGGCTTCGAGGCGGCGGCCCTGAGCTACGCCGACCACGCCCGTCTCTCCGGCGACGGCGCCCCGGCTCTGGTGCCGACGACCCGGCTCGTCGAGACCCTCCGTGAGGTCAAGGACGACGGCGAGATCGAGCTCCTGCGCCGCGCCTGTGCGATCACCGACCAGGCGCTCGCCGCGCTCGTCGAGGAGGGTGCCATCCGTGCCGGTGCCACCGAGCGACAGGTCGCGCGGCGGCTCGAGAACCTGATGTTCGAGTTCGGCGCGGAGGCCGTCGCCTTCGAGACGATCGTGGCCGCGGGCGCCAACTCGGCGATCCCGCACCACCGGCCGACCGACGCCGTGCTGGCGCAGGGCGATTTCGTCAAGGTCGACTTCGGCGCCCGGTACGGCGGCTACCACGCCGATGAGACCCGCACCTTCGTCCTCGGCGAGCCGGCGGCCTGGCAACGGGAGATCTACGACGTGGTGCGCGCCGCCCAGACCGCCGGGCGCGAGGCGCTCGTCCCGGGTCGCGACGTCCGCGCGATCGACGGCGCGGCGCGCGCGGTGATCGAGGCCGCGGGCTACGGCGAGCAGTTCCTGCACGGTCTCGGACACGGCGTCGGCGTGGAGATCCACGAAGCCCCGACGCTGGGCAAACTCGGCAGCGGTACACTGTCCGACGGTGCTGTGGTCACCGTGGAGCCGGGTGTGTACCTCCCGGGCCGTGGTGGAGTCCGCATCGAGGACACCCTTGTGGTCCGTGCGGACGGGCCGGAATTGCTGACCCGCACCACCAAGGACTTGATCGCACTCTAGGAGAATTGACACCCGTGGCATCGACTGCTGATTTCAAGAACGGACTGGTCCTCAACCAGGAGGGCCAGCTCTGGCAGATCATCGAGTTCCAGCACGTCAAGCCGGGCAAGGGGCCCGCCTTCGTGCGTACGAAGCTCAAGAACGTCGTCTCCGGCAAGACGGTCGACAAGACCTTCAACGCCGGCGTCAAGGTCGAGGTCGCCACCGTCGATCGCCGTGACTTCAGCTACCTGTACCACGACGGCACCGACTACGTGTTCATGGACGCCGAGACCTACGACCAGATCAACCTGGACGAGGGCAAGGTCGGCGACGGCGCGAAGTTCCTGCTGGAGAACATGCAGGTCCAGATCTCGATGCACGAGGGCGAGGCGCTGTTCGTCGAGCTGCCGCTGTCGGCCGAGTTCGTCGTCCAGCACACCGATCCGGGCCTGCAGGGCGACCGCTCCACCGGCGGTACCAAGCCCGCCACGCTGGAGACCGGCGCCGAGATCCAGGTCCCGCTGTTCATCAACACCGGCGACAAGCTCAAGGTCGACACCCGTGACGGCGGCTACCTGGGGCGCGTGAACTCCTAAGTGCCCGAGCAGTCTGACAACACCCGCTCCAGCAAGGGCCCGAAGAAGTCCGGTGCCCGCCACCGCGCGCGCAAACGCGCCGTCGACCTGCTGTTCGAGGCGGAGGCGCGCGGCGTCACCGACCTCGACGGCCTGCTGGCCGAGCGCCGGCAGCTCGCCGCGGACGACGCCGCGGTCGCCCCGGTGTCCGACTACACGGCGACGCTGGTCACCGGTGTCGGGGTGGACGGTGACCAGATCGATTCGGTGATCTCCTCGCACCTGACGGGCTGGACGCTCACCCGTCTGCCCGCCGTCGACCGCGCGATCCTCCGGATCGCCGTGTGGGAGCTGTTCAACGCCGTCGACGTGCCCCCGGCCGTGGTGGTGGACGAGGCGGTCGAGCTTGCGAAGGAGCTCTCGACCGACGAGTCGCCGACCTACCTCAACGGCGTTCTGGGCAAGGTCGCCACGCTGGCGCCGCAGGTCCGGGCCGCCGCCGCGGCCCGGCCCGCCGACCGCTCGGAGTAGTCCCGCTACCCCGTGAGGCGCGCGGCCAGGGCCCGTGCATTGCGGAGCGCGAGGGCCTGCACGATCCCGATGGGGTGGACCCCGCTCGCGGTGGGCAGCATCGAGGCGTCGGCGATGACGACGTTCGGAACGTCCCACAGCGCGCCCTCGGGGTTCGCCGCACCGCGGCGCTCCGAGGAGGCCATCCGGGCCGTGCTCATCGGGTCGGTCGCGCCGAGCGCGATCTCGCCCACCCCGTACCCCGCGGCGTGCGAGCGCTGGAGGAACTCTTCGAGGGGCCGGTCGCCGGGAACGTAGTCGCCGCCGCGCTGCTGGCCGGTGAAGATCCGCCGCGCGCCCGCCGCCTCGAGGATCCGGACCGCCGTGTCGACGCCCGTGCGCAGGTGCGCGCGGTCCGCCTCCGCCAACTCGTACCGCACCGAGGGCTCGCCGGCGGCGTCCACGACGACCTCGCCGGCGCCGCGGTCACGGAGCATCACACGCACCATCGACAAGTGCGGGAGCTGGCGCATCACGTTGAGGTGCTCGACGGGGTTGCGCCACGGCACGAAGCTGGACGCCAACGCCGGCGTCAACGGGATGGTCTCGTACCGGACCCCGAAGCCCCTGCCGTCGAGGTCCGCGTGCGCGTCGCTGAACCTCGTGGAGGGCAGGCCCGACCACGGGTCGATCAGGTCGGCGAACAGGCCCACCGCCGTCGCGGTGGGGTGCAGGTGCAGGTGTTTGCCGACGTGCGAGCCGCCGATCCCGGACCGCCTCAGCAGTGCGGGGGTCTCGAATCCGCCGGCGGCCACGACGACGGCGCTGCACTTGACGGTGAGCCATGAGCCGCCGGACGTGCGCGCGATCACCGTGCGGGCCCGGCCGGCCTGCGTCTCGATGGACCGGGCCTGCGCGCCCGTCACGATGCGCGCGCCGCGCTTCTCCGCGTCGCGCAGCCACGTGCGTCCCGCATCCTGCTTCGATGCGATCCGGCTGGCCGGCCCCCACCGGCCGTCGGCCTCGTCGTCGTCCGCCAGGCCGACGGTGCGCACGCGCAGGTCGAGTTCCCGGCAGGCCTTCTCGAGGAGCACGTCCCGCGACGACGGTGCGCCGACCCCGTCGGTGACCCCCGAGCGCTGCCAGACCTCGTCGAGGGCGGCGTCGAACGAGGGCCCGGTGTCGATGCCGCGCTCCGCCCAGTCGGCGCGCACCTCGTCCGGGATGCGGTAGTACCCGCCGTGTGCGATGACGGTGCCGCCGCCGAGGCAGCGCGCCGAGAGCAGATAGGACTGTGCGTTCTCGGTCCAGAACGGCCCCCGCGCATAGAGCTGGGCGAGGTTGTCGAGATCGGAATCGCCCGCCTCCGTGGGGGAGACGTAATCGCCGCGTTCGAGGACGAGCACGTCGAGGCCGGCCTCGGCGAGCGCGGCGGCGGCGACGGCGCCGCCCGCACCGGACCCGATCACGACCACGTCGCACGCCGTGGACGCGTCGATCTCGTACCGGGTGGGGGAGAGCGGCCGCAGTGCCCGCATCGCCCGGGCCCGCGGCTTCTTCATCGGCGCCTGCCGCGGATAGCCGATCGCGGCCATCAGTTCGGCGCCCGGCCCGTGCTGGCCGTCGGTGCCGCCGGCCGCGTAGTACGACAGGAGCGCGACATTGCGCAGCCGCTTGAACAGCATCCGCTTCTGGACGAACCGCGACCGGGACAGGTCGATCAGGACCCGCTCGCGCTCCGCCGCCGTCAGGTCCACGAAACGCTGCCCGCGGGTGCCCAGCACCGTGGCGCAGAACACGCGGTTGTCGAAGAGGGACAGTGACTGCGAGAGGGTGTTGCCGTCGCTGTCGCGAGGGCTTCGATCGGCATAGGAGACGGCCACGTCACCGGCGCGCAGATCGCTCGCCGAGGGGATGGCCACACCGTCCCCCGGGGCGAACGTGTCGACGATCGCGGAGAGCGTCGCGCGCTGCCTGGTCGACAATTCCATGACCTGAACGTACTGGTATGCTTCGTGGTGCATCAAGGCATCCTTTGAAGTCCGTCCCGAGAGGCGGAGCGAGCCGTCCGGAGAGGCGGAGAAGGAGGTCACGTGGCTCGGGAACTCATGTCCGCGGCCGATGTCGCCAGGACGGTGGCACGGATCGCGCACCAGATCATCGAGAAGACGGCCTTAGACACCGAATCGGGTGACGGCACCCCGAATCCTCGCGTCGTCATCTTCGGCATCCCTACGCGCGGTGCGGTTCTCGCCGCCCGGCTGGCCGCGCACATCGAGGAGTTCTCCGGCGTGGCGGTGCCCGTCGGCCACCTCGACATCACCCTGTACCGCGACGATCTGCGGCACAAGCCGCACCGTCCCCTCGAGCGCACCACGGTGCCGCCGCAGGGGGTCGACGGTGCCCTCGTCGTCCTCGTCGACGACGTGCTGTTCTCGGGCCGGACGGTGCGCGCCGCACTGGACTCGTTGCGCGACATCGGGCGCCCCGCCGCGGTGCAGCTCGCGGTCCTCGTGGACCGCGGTCACCGGCAGCTGCCGATCCGCGCCGATTACGTCGGCAAGAACATCCCCACCTCCCGCCAGGAGGACGTCCAGGTCCGCCTGCTGGAGAAGGACGGCGAGGACTCCGTGGTGATCTCGGAGCTGCCCGAGGCGGGTTCGACGGGGGGTGAGTCGTGACCAAGCACCTGCTGTCCGCGGCGGATCTGTCGCGCGCGGAGGCCGAGGAGATCCTCGACGAGGCCGACCGGTTGCAGCAGGCGCTGCTGGGCCGGGAGGTCAAGAAGCTGCCCACCCTGCGGGGCCGCACCGTCATGACCGTGTTCTACGAGAACTCCACCCGCACCCGCGTGTCCTTCGAGGTCGCGGGCAAGTGGATGAGCGCGGACGTGATCAACGTCTCCGCCTCCGGCAGCTCGGTCGCCAAGGGCGAGTCGCTCCGGGACACCGCGCTGACCCTGCACGCGGCGGGCGCCGACGCGCTGATCGTCCGGCATCCGGCATCGGGTGCGGCGCAACAGATCGCGTCGTGGACGAACTCGGCCGCCGCCCTCGGCGGCCTGCCCGGGCCGGTCGTGATCAACGCCGGTGACGGCATGCACGAGCACCCCACGCAGGCCCTGCTCGACGCGCTGACGCTGCGGCAGCGGCTCGGCCACCTGGAGGGCCGTCGCGTCGTCATCGTCGGTGACGTGCTGCACAGTCGGGTCGCGCGGTCGAACGCGCTGCTGCTGTCCACGCTCGGCGCCGAGGTCGTCCTGGTGGCGCCCCGCACCCTGCTTCCGGTGGGAGTGGAGACCTGGCCCGTCACCGTCGCGGACTCGCTGGAGGCGGAACTGCCCGGCGCCGATGCGGTGATGATGCTGCGGGTCCAGGCCGAGCGGATGAACGGCGGTTTCTTCCCCAGCGAGCGCGAGTACTCGGTCCGCTTCGGGCTGAACGCGCAGCGCGCGGCCCTGCTGCCCGAGCACGCGGTCGTGCTGCACCCCGGCCCGATGCTCCGCGGCATGGAGATCGGCTACTCGGTGGCGGACTCCGCTCAGGCTGCGATCCTGCAGCAGGTGAACAACGGCGTGCACGTACGCATGGCGGTGCTGTTCCATCTCCTTGCCAAAGAGGGGGGTGCGGAATGACGGCGGCTCGCTCCGGTGCCACCCACTCCTCGCGGACCGAAGGATGTCCCGAATGAGTCTGCTGCTCAAGAACGTCCGCCCGTACGGCGAGGGCGATCCGGTCGACGTCGCGATCGCCGGCGGCGAGATCACCGCCATCGCCGCCGATCTCACACCGGCGGCCGGCGCGGAGGTCGTCGACGGTGGCGGCCGGATCCTGCTGCCGGGTTTCGTGGACCTGCACACGCACCTGCGTGAGCCCGGCCGCGAGGATACCGAGACGATCGAATCCGGCTCCGCCGCCGCGGCGCTCGGCGGCTACACCGCCGTCTTCGCCATGGCCAACACCAGCCCGGTCGCCGACTCCGCCGTCGTCACCGATCACGTGTACCGGCGCGGCCAGGAGGTCGGCCTGGTCGACGTGCACCCGGTGGGCGCCGTCACCGTCGGCCTGAAGGGCGAGAAGCTGGCCGAGATGGGCATGATGGCCGCCGGACCGGGTCGCGTCCGGGTGTTCTCGGACGACGGTGTGTGCGTGTCGGATCCGCTGCTCATGCGGCGGGCGCTGGAGTACTCCGCCTCGCTCGGCGTGGTGATCGCACAGCACGCGGAGGAGCCGCGCCTGACGAAGGGCGCGGTGGCGCACGAGGGGCCCGAGGCCGCGCGTCTCGGCCTCACCGGGTGGCCGCGGGCCGCTGAGGAGGCGATCGTCGCCCGCGACGCACTGCTGGCCCGCGACGCCGGCGCCCGCGTGCACATCTGCCACGCCTCGACGGCGGGCACCGTCGAACTGCTGAAGTGGGCCAAGGGGCAGGGCGTGGCGATCACGGCCGAGGTCACCCCGCACCACCTGCTGCTCGACGACTCACGACTGGCCACCTACGACGCCGTGAACCGGGTGAATCCGCCGCTGCGTGAGGCGTCCGACGTGGCCGCGCTGCGGAAGGCACTGCGCGACGGCGTGATCGACTGCGTCGCCACCGACCACGCTCCGCACGCGGACCAGGACAAGTGCTGCGAGTTCGCCGCGGCCCGCCCCGGCATGCTGGGCCTGGAGACGGCGCTCGCGATCGTTGCGCAGGTCTCGGTGGAGACCGGCGACCTGACCTGGCGCGATGTCGCGCGGGTGATGAGCGAGCGGCCCGCGGAGATCGCGCGCCTGGACGATCAGGGGCGGCCGATCGGCGTGGGGGAGCCGGCGAACCTGACGCTGGTCGACCCCGACCTGGGCTGGACGGTGCAGGCGGACGATCTCGCGAGCCGTTCTCGCAACACGCCCTTCGCGGACCTGAGCTTCCGCGCGAAGCCGGTGCTCACCGTGCTCCGCGGCCGGATCACCGCACGCGACGGGGTGGCCGCGCAGCCGGGGACCGAGGTGCGGGCGTGATCCTCAGCGACATCGTGACGTTCCTGATCGTGCTCGGGGTGCTCGCGGTCCTGTTCTCGCTGATGATGCTGGGCTGGCGCCGCCGCGGGCAGCGTCAGGCAGCCGCGGTCGGTGAGATCCCGACCACCCCCGAGCAACTGCGCGACCTGGTCTTCGGGCCGGTGTCGGGGGTGTACGTGGGCAGCACCGTCGCGCCGCACTGGCAGGACCGGGTCGCGGTGGGCGACTGGGGGTACCGCGCCACCGTGAACCTGAGCCGGTACGCCGACGGCTACCTGATGGAGCGCGGCCGCGGCAATCCGATGTGGATCGCGGACGACCGCATCGTCGAGGTCCGCCGCGCCTCGAAGCTCGCGGGCAAGGTCATGCCCGGCGACGGCCTGCTGGTCCTCCGCTGGGAGCTGCCCACCGGCACCGTCGTCGACACCGGGTTCCGTGCCGATGACAAGACGACGTATCGAAAACTGATGGACAAGAGGGAAACGGAATGACTGCTCAACTTTCGACCGCGCTACTGGTTCTGGAGGACGGCACCGTCCACCGCGGTGTGGAGTTCGGCGCGGTCGGCCAGACCCTCGGTGAGGCCGTCTTCTGCACGGCCATGACCGGGTACCAGGAGACGCTCACCGACCCGTCGTACGCGCGGCAGATCGTGGTGGCCACGGCCCCGCAGATCGGCAACACGGGCTGGAACGACGAGGACGACGAGTCCCGCGGCGACAAGATCTGGGTCGCCGGTTACGCCGTGCGCAATCCCACCCGCCGCGTGAGCAACTGGCGCGCCAGCGGCACCCTGGAGGGTGAGCTGGTGGACCAGGGCGTCGTCGGCATCGCCGGCATCGATACCCGCGCGCTGGTGCGCCGCCTGCGCGACCACGGCTCCATGCGCGCCGGGGTCTTCTCCGGGGAGGCGCTGGCGCCCGAGGCCGAACTCCTCGACCGGGTGCGCGCGCAGCCGTCGATGAAGGGACAGAACCTGATCGGCGAGGTCTCGACCACGGAGTCCTACACCATCGAGCCCGACGGTGACGCCCGCTTCACCGTCGTTGCCGTGGACCTCGGCATCAAGACCAACACCCCGCGGATGTTCGCCGAGCGCGGCATGCGGGTGCACGTCGTGCCCTCGACCATCACGCTCGACGAGGTGCGCTCCTTCAATCCGGACGGCTTCTTCCTCTCCAACGGCCCCGGCGATCCGGCGACCGCGGAGCACGAGGTCGAGCTGACCCGCGGCGTGCTGGACGCCGGCCTGCCGCTGTTCGGCATCTGCCTGGGCAACCAGCTGTTGGGCCGCGCCTTCGGCCTGCAGACCTACAAGATGAAGTTCGGCCATCGCGGCATCAACATCCCGGTGGTCGAGGACTCGACCGGCCGGATCTCGATCACCGCGCAGAACCACGGCTTCGCCCTCGAGGGGGAGCGCGGCGCCGAGTTCGAAACTCCGTTCGGCCGCGGGCGCGTCAGCCACGTCTGCGCCAACGACGGGGTCGTGGAGGGCGTCGAGCTCCTCGACGGCCGAGCCTTCTCCGTGCAGTACCACCCGGAGGCCGCGGCCGGCCCGCACGACGCCGCCTACCTCTTCGACAAGTTCGCCAGCATCATGAGCACCACGGGAGAGAAGTAATGCCGCGCCGCACAGACATCCAGCACGTCCTGGTGATCGGCTCGGGGCCGATCGTGATCGGCCAGGCCTGTGAGTTCGACTACTCCGGCACCCAGGCGTGCCGCGTACTGCGGGCCGAGGGCCTGCGCGTCTCGCTGGTGAACTCGAACCCGGCGACGATCATGACGGACCCCGAGTTCGCCGACGCCACCTACATCGAGCCCATCACCCCCGAGTACATCGAGAAGGTCATCGTCGCCGAGCGCGACAAGGGATTCCCGATCGACGCGGTCCTCGCCACCCTCGGCGGCCAGACGGCGCTCAACGCCGCCGTCGGGCTGCACGAGCAGGGCATCCTCGACAAGTACGGCATCAGCCTCATCGGCGCCGACTTCGACGCCATCCAGCGCGGTGAGGACCGGCAGAAGTTCAAGGACATCGTCGCCAAGATCGGCGGTGAATCCGCCCGCTCCAAGGTCTGTTTCACGCTCGACGAGTGTCTGGAGACGGTGGCCGACCTCGGCTATCCGGTCGTCGTCCGCCCGTCGTTCACCATGGGCGGCCTCGGCTCCGGTATGGCCTACGACGAGGCCGACCTGCTCCGCATCGCCGGCGCGGGCCTCGCGGCTTCGCCGACGGCGAACGTGCTCATCGAGGAGTCGATCCTCGGCTGGAAGGAGTACGAGCTCGAGCTCATGCGCGACGGCCGTGACAACGTGGTGGTCGTCTGCTCCATCGAGAACGTCGACCCCGTCGGCGTCCACACCGGTGACTCGGTCACCGTCGCGCCGGCGATGACGCTCACCGACCGCGAGTACCAGATCATGCGCGACCAGTCGATCGCCATCCTCCGCGAGGTCGGCGTCGACACCGGCGGCTGCAACATCCAGTTCGCGCAGGACCCGCGCGACGGCCGGCTGGTCACCATCGAGATGAACCCCCGCGTCTCGCGCTCCTCGGCGCTGGCGTCCAAGGCCACCGGCTTCCCGATCGCCAAGATCGCCGCGAAGCTCGCCGTGGGCTACACGCTGGACGAGATCCTCAACGACATCACCGGCGAGACCCCGGCGTGCTTCGAGCCGACGCTCGACTACGTCGTGGTCAAGGCGCCGCGGTTCGCCTTCGAGAAGTTCCCCGGCGCCGACGACACGCTCACCACCACGATGAAGTCGGTGGGCGAGGCGATGAGCCTGGGCCGCAGCTTCGCCGAGGCCTTCGGCAAGGTGATGCGCTCGTTGGAGACCAAGCGACAGGGATTCTGGACGGGCGCGCCGGTCGAGGGCACGCTCGAGGAGCTGCTGCAGGAGATCACGGTCCCCAAGGACGGCCGGTTCTACCTGATCGGCCGGGCCTTCGAGCTGGGAGCCACCGTGGAGCAGGTCTTCGCCGCCACCGCGATCGACCCCTGGTTCCTCGAGGAGATCAAGGCCGTCATCGACCTCGGCACGCAGGTCCGCGACGCGGACCTGACGCCGGACCTGGTGCGGCTGGCCAAGACCCACGGCTTCTCCGACCTGCAGATCGCCGAGCTCCGGGGCGTGAGCGAGGACGAGATCCGCGCCTACCGGCACGAGCACGGCGTGCGGCCGGTCTACAAGACCGTCGACACCTGTGCCGCCGAGTTCGAGGCGAAGACCCCGTACCACTACAGCAGCTACGAGCTCGACCCGTCGGCCACCAGCGAGGTCGCGCCGCAGACCGAGCGGCCCAAGGTGCTCATCCTCGGCTCGGGCCCCAACCGCATCGGCCAGGGCATCGAGTTCGACTACTCGTGCGTCCACGCCGCGCTCACGCTGAGCGAGGCCGGCTACGAGACCGTGATGATCAACTGCAACCCCGAGACGGTCTCCACCGACTACGACACGGCCGACCGGCTCTACTTCGAGCCGCTGACCTTCGAGGACGTGCTCGAGGTCTACCACTCGGAGCAGCGCTCCGGCGAGGGCGGCCCGGGCGTCGTCGGCGTCATCGTGCAGCTCGGCGGCCAGACCCCGCTCGGCCTCGCCGCACGCCTCAAGGCCGCGGGCCTGCCCATCGTCGGTACCTCGCCCGAGGCCATCGATCTCGCCGAGGACCGCGGCGAGTTCGGCCGCGTCCTCACCGAGGCGGGCCTCCCGGCGCCCAAGTTCGGCACCGCCACCACCGCCGACGGTGCCCGCGAGGTCGCGTCCGGCATCGGTTACCCGGTGCTCGTGCGCCCCTCGTACGTGCTCGGTGGTCGCGGCATGGAGATCGTCTACGACGAGCAGGCGCTGCTCGATTACATCTCGCGCGCAACCGAACTCGCGCCCGACCGGCCCGTCCTGGTGGATCGGTTCCTCGAGGACGCGGTGGAGATCGACGTCGACGCCCTGTGCGATGCCACCGGCGAGGTCTTCATCGGCGGCATCATGGAGCACATCGAGGAGGCGGGCATCCACTCCGGCGACTCGGCGTGCTCGCTGCCGCCCACCACGCTGGGCCGCGCCGATATCGACGCGGTGCGCACCGCCACCGAGGCGCTCGCCCGCGGTATCGGTGTGCACGGCCTGATGAACGTCCAGTACGCGCTCAAGGACGACGTGCTCTACGTGCTCGAGGCGAACCCGCGGGCCTCCCGCACCGTGCCCTTCGTCTCGAAGGCCACGGCGGTGCAGCTGGCCAAGGCCTGCGCGCGGGTCATGCTGGGGCAGACGATCGCCGAGCTGCGCGAGCAGCAGATCCTGCCCGCGCAGGGCGACGGCTCGCAGATGCCGATCGACGCGCCGGTCTCGGTCAAGGAGGCCGTGCTGCCGTTCAACCGGTTCCGCCGCGCGGACGGCACCGGCGTCGACTCGCTGCTCTCGCCCGAGATGAAGTCCACCGGCGAGGTGATGGGCGTGGACCGGGACTTCGGTACGGCCTTCGCCAAGTCGCAGACCGCGATCAGCGGCTCGCTGCCCGCCACCGGCAAGGTCTTCGTCTCGGTCGCGAACAAGGACAAGCGCTCGCTGATCTTCCCGGTCAAGCGGCTGGCCGATCTGGGCTTCACGATCGTCGCCACCGAGGGCACCGCGGACGTGCTGCGCCGCAACGGCGTCCGGGCGGAGACGGTGCTCAAGCACTCCGACGTGATTCCCGAGGGCGAGCAGTCCATCGTCGAGAAGATCAAGGCGGGCGAGATCGGCCTGATCATCAACACGCCCTACGGCAACGCCGGACCGCGCGTGGACGGCTACGAGATCCGCACCGCCGCCGTCCAGGCGTCGGTCCCGTGCGTGACCACGGTGCAGGGCGCCTCCGCGGCGGTCCAGGGCATCGAGGCCGCCCTGCGCGGGGGGATCGGCGTCAAGAGCCTGCAGGACATGCACGCGGCCCTGGTGAACCTGTGACCTTCGCGCAGCGGGTCGCCGCCGCTGCCGCCGACCGGGGGCGGCTCGTCGTCGGCATCGACCCGCACCCGCCGCTGCTGGCGGCGTGGGGCCTGTCCGACGACGCCGCCGGCGTTCGCGCGTTCGGCCTGCGGTGCGCGGAGGCCTTCGCCGGCGAGGTCGGCTTCGTCAAGCCCCAGGTCGCCTTCTTCGAGCAGTTCGGCGCAGCCGGCATGCTCGCACTGGAGGAGGTCATCGCTGCCTGCCGGGAGGCGGGCGCCGTCGTCATCGCGGACGCCAAACGCGGCGACATCGGTTCCACCATGGCCGGGTACGCCCGCGCGTGGCTGCAGGACTCACCGCTCGCGGCCGACGCGGTCACCCTGTCGCCGTACCTCGGTTACAGCTCGCTCGCGCCGGCGATCGACGCGGCGCGCGCCGCCGGGCGCGGGGTCTTCGTCCTCGCCCGCACCTCGAACCCCGAGGGGGCGCAGGTCCAGGCCGACGGTGTCGCGCAGCGCATCGTCGACGATGCCCGGGCCGACAACGCGGACGGGACCGGCACCGTCGGGCTCGTCGTGGGTGCCACCCGCGAGCACGGCCTGCACCTGGACGGCCTGGGCGGCCCGGTCCTGGCGCCCGGCCTCGGCGCGCAGGGTGCGACCCCGGCGGACCTGGCGGCGATCTTCGGCGCCGGAACGACGGTGCTGCCCAACTCCTCTCGACAGGTGCTCGCCGCCGGGCCCGATGCCGGTGCGCTGCGCTCGGCGGCGCTGTCCGTGCGGGATGAGGTGGAGCGCGCCCTGGCCTGACCGATCGGGTCTATGGTCGGATCCGTGAACGTCGATGTGACACCGCTGCCGGGCATCGGAGTGCGTAAGGACTTCGAACTGACCACAGGCAGGAGGGTGGGGGTCGTGGCGCACCGGGACGGCACCGTCGAGCTGTTCCTGTCGGAACGGGACGATCCCGACGCCTGCGCGGCCCAGGTCCCGCTGACCGGCGAGGAGGCGAGCGTGCTCGCCAACCTCCTGGGTGCGCCGCAGTTGGTCAATCAGCTGCGTGCGGAGCAGCGCGAGCTCGAGGGCATCAACACCCGGCAGCTGCCGATCGTCGCCGGTTCGCCCTATGACGGGCGGACCCTGGGGGAGACCCAGATGCGGACGCGGACGAAGGTCTCGCTCGTCGCGGTGATGCGCGCCGGTGAGGTGCAGCCCTCGCCCGGGCCGGAGTTCGTGTTCACCGCGGGCGATCTCCTGGTCGTGGTCGGAACCACGCAGGGCATCGAGGCCGCCGCGCAGATCCTGACGAACGGGTGACCCTCCACCTCGACGAGAACACGGTCGCCCTGATCGAGCTCGGTGCGATCTTCTTCGCCCTGGGGTTCCTGGGCCGGGCCGCGAGCAGGTTCGGGATCTCACCCATCCCGCTGTACCTGATCGGCGGCCTCGCCTTCGGCGTCGGCGGCGTGATCCCGTTGGGGGAGGCCTCCGACTTCAGCCACGTCGCCGGCGAGATCGGCGTGGTCCTCCTGCTACTCATGTTGGGGCTGGAGTACACCGCGGCCGAGCTGATCACCGGGATGCGGCAGTCCTGGCTGGCCGGTGTGCTGGACATCGTGCTCAACGCGACCCCCGGCGCGATCGTCGCGCTCGTGCTCGGCTGGGGGCCCACCGGGGCGCTGGTCCTGGCCGGCGTCACCTACATCTCGTCGTCGGGCATCGCGGCCAAGGTGCTCAGCGACCTCGGTCGGCTGGGCAACCGCGAGACGCCGGTGGTGCTCTCGGTACTCGTGTTCGAGGATCTGGCGATGGCGGTGTACCTGCCCATCCTCACGGCCATCCTGGCCGGCCTCGGTCTCGTGGGTGAGGTGGAGGCCGTGACGATCGCGGTGGTCGTCGTGGGGGTCGTGCTGATCTCGGCGGTGCGCTACGGACACCGGGTGTCCGCGCTGGTCTACAGCGAGGACCGCGAGGTCTTCCTCCTGGGGTTGATCGGCGCGGCGCTCCTGGTGGCCGGTGTCGCGTCCGCGCTGCAGGTCTCCGCCGCTGTGGGGGCGTTCCTCCTCGGCATCGCGATCTCGGGCTCGATCGCGCACGAGGCGACGCGGCTGCTGGAGCCGCTGCGGGACCTGTTCGCGGCGCTCTTCTTCGTGGTCTTCGGCCTGAACACCGATCCGCGGTCGATCCCGCCCGTGCTGGGGTGGGCCGTGCTGCTCGCGGCGGTCACCACCGTGACGAAGATCGCCACCGGGTGGTGGGCCGCCGGCCGCATCGGCGTCCGGCGCCTGGGTCGGGCGCGCGCGGGTGCCGCACTCGTCGCCCGCGGCGAGTTCTCGATCGTCATCGCCGGCTTGGCCGTCTCCGCGGGTGCCGTCGACGGGCGGCTGGCGGCCCTCGCGACCACCTATGTGCTGATCATGGCGGTGCTGGGACCGATCATCGCTCGGGTGGTCGAACCCGTCGTGCGGCTCGGCGAGCGGACGGTCCGGCGGGTCCGCTCGGACGCGGCATCGTCGACGGGGTGACCGGAACCGTCCGACACGCCCGGGCACGCCGGGATCCGCAGGTATTTTCGCAGGTCACATGAGTTTCACCCGTCACATCGAAAAATTGCGGTCGGTACGGTCCTACCGATCTGAAAGCATTGTGGGGCAACGATTCTCGATTGCAACACTGGTGATCGGACGGTGACCTCGCCGCCGTCGGCGAGTATCGCCTACATCACCGCCAAACCGCAGGTGAGAGGGGGGTGGGGTTCCCATGGCGAGCGAAACGTGGGTACCGTCGCAGGAGTCGCAAGTACGCGGCAAAGACGTACGTACATCGAAGACGGAGGAATCGTGGCCCTTCCCCAGTTGACCGACGAGCAGCGTGCCGCTGCTCTGGAGAAGGCAGCTGCCGCTCGCCGTGCCCGCGCTGAGCTGAAGAACCGGCTCAAGAGTGGCACCACCACCCTGCAGCAGGTGCTGAAGGACGCGGAGGCCGACGAGGTCATCGGCAAGATGAAGGTCTCGGCCCTGCTCGAGGCCCTGCCCAAGGTGGGCAAGGTCAAGGCACAGGAGCTGATGACCGAGCTGGAGATCGCCCCCACGCGCCGCGTGCGCGGTCTGGGCGACCGGCAGCGCAAGGCGCTGCTCGAGAAGTTCTCCGCCTGACACATCAGTGTCCGGAGTAGTTCCCGCAGGCCGGAGGGGCCGACTGGTTGTACTGGTCGGCCCCTCCGCCGTCGGTAAGTCATCGGTGGTCGGCAGGCTCCGCAGCGAGGTGCCCGACCTGTTCTTCTCGGTGTCCGCCACCACGCGCGATCCGCGCCCCGGTGAGGTGGACGGCCGGGACTACCACTTCGTCGGCGATCGCGGCTTCGACCGTCTGATCGCGGACGGCGACCTGCTCGAGTGGGCGGAGATCCACGGCGGCCTGCAGCGGTCGGGCACGCCCGCACGGCCCGTGTACGAGGCGCTCGACGCCGGACGCCCCGTCCTCGTCGAGGTCGACCTCGCGGGTGCCGCCAGCGTGAAGGCGGCGTTGCCCGAGGCGCTAACGGTGTTCCTGAGCCCCCCCAGTTGGGACGAGCTGGAGCGCCGGCTGCGCGGACGGGGCACCGAGAGCCCGGAGAAGATCGCGCGCCGGCTCGAGACCGCGAGGGCCGAGATGGCCACCCGCGACGACTACGACGCCGTCGTCGTCAACGACGACTTGGACCGCGCGGTGGGTGACTTGGTATCCTTACTGGTCGGCCCCGAATCGCCCCGAGCGTAGACTGGCCGGAGAAGCGAATTTCGTGAAGATCCGTAACGTAGGAGACGCGTGAGCACCACCACTGAGACCGTGTACGACCAGCCGCTCGGCATCACCAACCCGCCGATCGACGAGCTGCTCGAGCGCACCTCCTCGAAGTACGCCCTGGTGATCTACGCGGCCAAGCGCGCGCGTCAGATCAACGACTACTACAACAGCCTCTCGGACGGCATCCTCGAGTACGTCGGCCCGCTCGTCGAGCCCGGCCTGCACGAGAAGCCGCTGTCGATCGCGATGCGCGAGATCCACGAGGATCTCCTGGAGCACACCGAGGGCGAGTGAGCTAACAGCGACATGATCATCGTCGGCGTCGGCGGCGGCATCGCCGCCTACAAGGCGTGCGCAGTGGTCCGGCACTTCACGGAGCGCGGGCACGAGGTGCGGGTCATCCCCACCGAGTCCGCGCTCAAGTTCGTGGGCGCCGCCACGTTCGAGGCGCTGTCCGGGAACCCGGTGCAGACGTCGGTCTTCGAGTCGGTCCCCGACGTCCCGCACGTGCGCCTCGGTCAGCAGGCCGACCTCGTCGTGATCGCGCCGGCCACCGCCGACCTGATGGCGCGCGCCGCGCAGGGCCGGGCCGACGACCTGCTCACCGGCACCCTGCTCACCGCGCGGTGCCCGGTCGTGTTCGCCCCGGCGATGCACACCGAGATGTGGGAGCACCCCGCCACCCGCGCCAACGTCGCGACCCTGCGGGAGCGGGGCGCCGTCGTCATCGAGCCCGCGTCCGGCCGGCTGACCGGCAAGGACACGGGAGCGGGACGGCTGCCCGAGCCCGACGAGATCGGTGCGCTCGCGGACGTCCTGCTGGAGCATCCGGGCGCGCTGAACCGGGACCTCGAGGGGCGTACGGTCGTCGTGTCCGCCGGCGGCACCAAGGAGGCGCTCGACCCGGTTCGCTACCTCACCAATCGCAGCTCGGGCAAGCAGGGCTATGCGCTGGCCCGGCTCGCGGCGCAGCGCGGCGCCCGTGTCGTCCTCGTCGCGGGCAACACCGTCGGCCTGGCGGATCCGCCCGCGGTCGAGGTGGTGCGCATCGCCTCCGCACTCGACCTGCAATCCGCGATGGCCGAGCACGCCGCCGCGGCCGATCTCGTGATCATGGCCGCCGCGGTCGCGGACTACCGCCCCGCGGAGGTCGCCACCACCAAGCTCAAGAAGGGCGCCGACGGCACGAGCGTGGCGCTCGAATCGATCACGATGGTCGAAAACCCGGACGTGCTCGCCGGCCTGGTCGCCGCTCGGCGTGACGGCGGGTTGCGGGCCGACGCGGTCATCGTCGGATTCGCGGCCGAGACGGGCGACGCCGGCGGCACGGTCCTGGACTACGGCCGGGCCAAGCTGCAGCGCAAGGGATGCGACCTCCTGGTCCTCAACGCGGTGGGCGACGGCCGTGCCTTCGAGGTCGACGAGAACTCCGGCTGGTTGCTGGGGGCGGACGGCGGCGAGAGCGCGCTACCGCTCGGATCGAAGTCCGCCATGGCGGCGCGCATACTGGACGCGGCGTCCGCCCGGCTGGGCTCCGCCCACTAGATTTCTTCTGACATCGCAAACTCCATCGAGAGGACCTTCGACAGTGGCTTCCGGATTCGCCAATTCCGCCCATCGCCTGTTCACCAGCGAGTCGGTCACCGAGGGGCACCCGGACAAGATCTGTGACGCGATCTCGGACTCGATCCTCGACGCGCTGCTCGCGGAGGACCCGGCGTCGCGCGTCGCCGTCGAGACGCTGGTCACCACGGGTCAGGTGCACGTCGCGGGTGAGGTCACCACGTCGGCGTACGCGGACATCCCGCACATCGTGCGCGACAAGGTGCTGGAGATCGGGTACGACAGCTCGGCCAAGGGCTTCGACGGCAACTCCTGCGGCGTGAACATCGCCATCGGGGCGCAGAGCCCCGAGATCGCGCAGGGCGTGGACCGCGCCTACGAGCACCGCGTCGACGGCGCCGTGGACGAGATCGACGCGCAGGGCGCGGGCGATCAGGGCCTGATGTTCGGCTACGCGTGCTCGGACACGCCCGAGCTGATGCCGCTTCCGATCTCGCTGGCGCACCGCCTCTCGCGTCGGCTCACGGAGGTCCGCAAGAACGGCACGCTTCCCTACCTGCGGCCCGACGGCAAGACCCAGGTCACCATCGAGTACGCCGGCGAGCAGCCGGTGCGGCTCGACACCGTCGTCATCTCCAGCCAGCACGCGGCCGACATCGACATCGACGCGATGCTGACCCCGGACCTGCGCAGCCACGTGCTCGACTCGGTGATCGCCGAGCTGAACCTGCCGAGCCTGGACACCTCGGACGTGCGGCTGCTGGTGAACCCCACCGGCAAGTTCGTGCTCGGCGGCCCGATGGGCGATGCGGGCCTGACCGGACGCAAGATCATCGTCGACACCTACGGCGGCATGGCCCGTCACGGTGGCGGCGCGTTCTCCGGCAAGGATCCGTCGAAGGTGGACCGGTCGGCCGCGTACGCGATGCGGTGGGTGGCGAAGAACGCCGTCGCGGCGGAGCTCGCGGAGCGGATCGAGGTCCAGGTCGCGTACGCCATCGGCAAGGCGGCCCCGGTCGGGCTGTTCGTGGAGACCTTCGGCACCGAGAAGATCGACCCGGCGAAGATCCAGCAGGCGATCACCGAGGTGTTCGACCTGCGCCCGCGCGCGATCATCAACGAGCTGGACCTGATGCGCCCGATCTACGCGCCGACGGCGGCGTACGGCCACTTCGGTCGCACCGATATCGATCTGCCGTGGGAGCACACCGACCGGGTGGACGCGTTGCGCACCGCGGCGGGCCTCTGACAGAGCCCACCGGCGTGAGCGGACCCGGTCCCGCCGAGGCGGCCCAGGCCGCCGTCGAACTCCCGATCGCCCGGGTGCTTCCTCTCCTGCAGGTCAGTCACCTCGATCGGGAGTTCGACTATCTGGTCCCGCCCGAGCTGGCTGCGACCGCGCAGCCGGGCGTCCGGGTCCGCGTCCGCTTCTCCGGCCGACTGGTCGACGGCTATCTGCTCGAGCGGCTCCCACGCACCGAGCACGAGGGCAGGCTCGCCCCGCTGGTCCGGGTCGTCTCACCGCTGCCGGTGCTGACGCCGCCGGTGCTGCGGCTGGTCACCGAGGTCGCCGCACGCTACGCGGGGACCCGCGCCGACGTGCTCCGGCTCGCGATCCCGCCTCGGCACGCCCGCGTCGAGAAAGCGCTCCTGGAGCAGGAGGCCGCCGGGCCCGCGTCGGTCGTGGCGCCGGACGGTGCGCTCGCCGAGTACACCCACGGCGTGCAGTTCGCCGCGGCGGCGGTCGGCGGCCGATCGCCGCGTGCGATCTGGCAGGCGTTGCCCGGTGAGGACTGGGCGGCGCGGCTCGCCGAACTCACGGCCACCGTCGTGGCCGCCGGCCGCACGGCCCTGCTCATCGTCCCGGATCAGGCGGACCTCGACCGTCTGGCGGCGGCGTGTGCCCAGCTGGATCCCGCGGTGCTGGCGGCGGGGCTCGGGCCGTCGGCGCGGTACCGGCGCTGGCTCCTCGCGCGGCTCGGCCGCGCCCGGGTGGTGATCGGCACGCGCAGCGCAGCCTTCGCACCCCTGCCCGACCTGGGCCTCATTGCGCTGTGGGACGACGGGGATGAGTCGCTGGTCGAGCCCCGCGCGCCCTATCCGCACACCCGCGAGGTGCTCGCGCTGCGTGCCCACCAGGAGAACGCGGCGCTCGTGATCGGCGGTTTCGCCCGGACCCCGGAGTCGCAGGCCCTGGTGGACGCGGGGTGGGCCGCGGAGATCACGGCGCCGCGCGAGCTGGTGCGGCAGCGCTCGCCGCGGATCGTGGGCGTGGCGGACTCCGACACGGCGCTCGCGCGCGATCCGCTGGCGCGCTCCGCGCGATTGCCCGCGGCCGCGTTCGCCGCGGCGCGAGCGGCGCTGGACGCGGGCAGTCCAGTGCTGGTCCAGGTACCCCGTCGGGGCTACGCGCCCGCGCTGTCCTGCGATCGGTGCCGGACGCCCGCGCGGTGCCGACGGTGCCACGGCCCGCTCGAGCAGGCGTCCGGCGGGGCGCTCCGCTGCCGATGGTGCGCGCAGGCCGACGCCGCGTACCGGTGCCCGGCGTGCGGCGGGACCACGATGCGGGCGGTGATCGTGGGTGCGATGCGGACGGCCGATGAACTCGGGCGCGCGTTCCCGGGCGTGGTCGTGACGACCTCGGGCGGGGAGTCCGTGCTGACCGAGACGACGGCGGACCGTCGGATCGTGGTGGCCACGCCGGGCGCCGAGCCCGTGGTGGAGGGCGGCTACGGGGCGGCGCTCCTGCTCGACGGCTGGCTGCTGCTGGGCCGGGCCGACCTGCGGGCGGGGGAGGAGACGTTGCGCCGATGGATGAACGCCACGGCGCTGGTCGCCGCGGACGGCACGGTGGTGTGCGGCGCGGACGCGGGTATCCCCGCCGTGCAGGCGCTGATCCGGTGGGACGCGGCGGGTTTCGCCGCGTCCGAGCTCGCCGAGCGGGCCGAGGTGGGTTTCCCGCCCGCCACGCACCTCGCGGCGCTCGACGGTGCTGAGGCCGACGTCCTCGCCCTCGCCGAGGCGGCCGCGCTGCCCGACGGTGCCGAGGTGCTCGGCCCCGTCGACCTGCCGCCCGGCGTGCGGGTCCCGGGCGCGCCCGACGACGGCCCGCCGCCGCAACGGCTCCTGGTCCGGGTGGCGCGGCGCGACGGCCGGGCCCTGGCGCGGGCACTGTTCCTGGCCCAGGTGGGTCGGAGCCTGCGCCGTGAGGGGGATCCCGTGCGGATCCAGATCGATCCGCTGCGGATCGGATAGACGGGCGCGTCAGCGTCGCGGCAGCCTCGCCTCGACGGCGCTGATCGACAGGCCGATCATGTACTCGAACTCGGCGTCCGCGTCGAATCGTGCGAGGTCGGCGGCCACGGACTCCACGGCCGGCAGGCCGCACGCGGCCAGCCCGGCCCGGCGCCGCTCGATGGCCTCGGCGTCGGTCATGCCGAACGTGGGCGCCGCCTCGAACTCGCGGAGCAGGGTGCCGATCAGCGCGGCCAGCTGCGCCCGCATCAGGTGCACCGCCTCGGCGGGGTCGAAGCCCGCCGCGAGGAGCACCTCGAGGATCGACTGGGTGGGCGCGAGGGCCGCCACCGACTGCACCTGCCGCGTGAGCACGAGTGTCGCGGCCCTGGGGTGTGCCTGCGCGGCGGTGCGGAAGGCGAGCGCCACGCCCGCGAGATCGGCGCGGAGGTCGCCGGTGGGTACGTGCACGACGATCGAGCTGAGGATGTGCTCGGCGACGGCGTCGAGCAGGTCCTCCTTGTCGCGGACGTGGTTGTACAGGCTCTTCGGGTCGACGGACAGGTGTCGGGCGATCGATCGCATCCCGACCTCCGCGACGCCGTGCTCGTCGATGAGTGCGAGCGCGGCGTCGACGACGGCGGCGCGACTGAGCCGCGGCGCGCCCAGGGCGGGGCGCCCGCGACGGGGAGGCGGCGGACTGCTCATGAGGACATCATCCCCCATGTTTGCCATATCTATTTAACCCACTGTGTGGGTAAAATGGCGAGCATGATCGCCCACAGCTCCCGCTTCGTGATGCCGCCCGCGTCCGTCCTCCGTGCCCGCGAGAAGCTCGTGCTCGACCACTTCCACGACGAGGTGCGCCAGGACTGGGACGCCACGCTGTCGACGTTCCCGCATCCGCACTACGAGCTCGTCGCCCAGATGACGGTGCACGACGGTGACGCGGAGGTGCGGGACTACTACGCCGACACCCGCATCGCGTTCCCCGACCAGGACCACGAGCTGATCGCGCTGCGGCACAGCGTGGACGCGGTCATCGTCGAGTTCTGGCTGCTCGGCACCCAGCGCGGGCCGCTCGGCGCGATCCCGCCCACCGGCGCTCGGCACCGCACGCGGATGACCGCGTACTTCGTGTTCGACGAGCAGGAGAACCTCGTTGCCGAGCGGATCTACTTCGATCAGCTGACGATCCTCCGGCAGCTGATCGCCGGGCTGAACCTGCGGACACCGTCGGGCCTGATCACGCTCGGCAGGGTGCTGTTCGGGGCTCTGCGCATGTCCCGCGGCGAGCCGGATCCCCGGCTGGTCCGGACCAGGCCGCCTACGCTCGACGGATGACGCGCACTAGCCTGGCGGCGTGAGCGGAACAGGATTCCACGCGGGCTGGGCGAAGACGGACATCACCGGCGAGCCCTGGGGTGTGGGTCTGATGGGCTACGGGATGCCGGGGCAGCGCGGACGGGGCCTGCTCACCCGGCAGTGGGCCCGCGCCTTCGTCGTCGCGACCTCCTCGCATCGGGTGGCCCTCGTCGTCGCGGACATCGGCATGTTCTTCCAGGCGGCGGTCGACGAGATCACCGATCGCCTGGCGATCGCGACCGGCGGCCGGTTGACCGCCGAGAACGTCGTCCTCACGGCGACGCACACGCATTGCGGTCCCGGCGGTCACGGCCGGCACCGGCTCTACAACATCACGACCCTCGGGCACCATCGCCGGACCTTCCACCGCCTCGTCGACGGCGTGGTCCGCGCCGTCCTCGACGCCGAGGCCGCGCTCGCGCCCGCGGACCTCTCGCTCGCCCGCGGCGAGCTGCACGACGCCTCCGTCAACCGCAGCGCGACCTCCTTCGACCGCAACCCCGACCGTGACCGGCTCCCCGGGCGGATCGACCCCGCGGTGACCCTGCTGCGCATCGAGCGCGACGGCGAGCTCCGCGCGGCGATCGACTGGTTCGCGGTGCACTGCACCTCCATGGGCAACGGCAACCGCCTGATCAGTTCCGACAACAAGGGCCGGGCGGCGTCGGCGTGGGAGGCGCAGGAGCGTGATCGCCTGCCGGATTTCGTGAGCGCGTTCGCCCAGACCAACGCCGGCGACATGTCGCCGAACCTCGGTGGCAGCGCCGGACACGGCCCCACCGATGACGAGCGCGACAACACCGCCGAGATCGGCCGCCGCCAGCTCGAGGCGGCCCGTGCCCTGGCCGCGGAGCAGGGCCGGCCGCTGGCCCCCGTCGTCGACCACCGGCTCACCTACGTCGACTTCGGTGCCGCGCAGACCGCCTCGGGCCCCACGGGCCGTGCCGTCCTCGGCGCGGCGTTCGCGGCGGGCACCTCCGACGGGCTGGGCGCGACGGTCTTCCAGCAGGGGCTGGGCAACCGGGTCGGCGCGATCAGCCGGGCGCTGTACCGGCACGACCCGGTCCTCGCGGCCCAGCAGGCGCCGAAGGAGATGCTGCTGCCGGTCGGCAGGCTGGGCTGGGTGCAGGAACGCCTGCCGGTGCAGCTGATCCGGCTGGGTGGGCTGCGCCTGCTGTGTCTGCCCATGGAGGTCACGGTCATGGCGGGCGCGCGGCTGCGGGATGCGGTCGCCGACGCGGCGGGTACCGCCGCGGGAGACGTGCTGGTCCAGGGCTACGCGAACGGGTACGGCCACTACCTGACGACGCCCGAGGAGTACGACGCGCAGCGGTACGAGGCCGGGGCCACCGTGTTCGGCCGCAACCAGCTGGCCGCGGTGATTCAGACGGCGTCCCGGCTCGCGGCCGACCTCGCCGCCGGCCGGCCCAGTGAGCCCGGTACGCCCCCGGCGCGGCAGCGCGCGGGGAGGTTCGGGTCACCGTCGGGCTCGACGGTGTTCAGTCGGCCCCGCCCGGTGCGGGTGGCGGCCGTGCGCACGCCGCAGCCGGGCGGGCGGCTCACCGTCGACTTCGACTGCCCGCACCCGAACCGCGTGATCCCGGACAGCTACGCCCGCGTCGAGCGGCGCGACGGGGAGCGCTGGGTCCCGATCGCCGACGACGACTCGCCCGAGACGGAGATCTCCTGGGAGCGAACCGGAACCGCGTTCGTGGCGACGGTGGCCGTCGACCTCGGCGGGCGCGCCGGGCAGTACCGGGTGGGCTACGCCGAGGCCGTTCCCGGCCGGTACACGTGGGCGCACGTCCGGGTTCACTGAGCGCCCGGCTCAGAGGTGCGCGAGAGCCCTGACCGGGTCCTCCACGTAGTCCGCGAACAGCCGCAGGAAGCCACCGGCCTCGCCACCGTCGCACACGCGGTGATCGAAGGAGAGCGATACCTGTGCGACCTTGCGGACGGCGATCGCGCCGTCGACCACCCACGGCCGGTCGATGATCCGGCCGATCCCCAGGATCGCCGCCTCCGGGTGGTTGATGATCGGCGTGGAGCCGTCGACGCCGAACACGCCGTAGTTGTTGAGGGTGAAGGTGCCGCCGGTGAGCCGGCCCGGCGGCAGCTTCCCGTCGCGGGCGAGCGCCGTGGTCTCCGAGAGCCGCTGTGCCAGTTCCACCGTGGTCAGGGTGTCCGCATCGGCGAGCACCGGCACCACCAGTCCGCGTGGGGTCTGCGCGGCGATCCCGAGGTGCACGCGACCGTACTGGATGATCTGCCGGCGCGCGAGATCGACGGACGCGTTGAGTTGCGGGTAGCGGCGCAGCGTCGCCACGGTGAGGCGGGCGAGCAGAGCGAGCAGGCTCACCCGGTCCGACCCGGGCAGCGCCGCGTTCATCGCCGCCCGCGCGGCCAGTAGCTCGGTGGCGTCCACGTCGACCCACGTGGTGGCGTCGGGGATCTCGCGGCGGCTGGTGCTCAGCTTGTCCGCCACGGCCTTCCGGATGCCGTTGAGGGGGATGTGGACATCGCTGCGGGTACCGGCCGTGGACGCTGCCGTGGGCGCTGGTGCCTCGCGCTCGGCGAGTGCGGCGTCGACATCGGCCCGCCGGATCACGCCGCCCACGCCCGAGGGTCGCACCGTCGCGAGATCCAGACCGTGCTCGCGGGCCAGGGCGCGCACGACGGGGGAGATGACCCGCACGGCCGAGGGCGTCGACGGTGCCGGGGCGGGCGCAGCCGCCGGGCCCGGCGACGCCGGTTCGACGGTGCGGCTCGCCGGCGCGGTCCGCCGCCGCCGGCGGGCGGGTCCGTCGGCGCTGGTGCCGTACCCGATGAGGACGTTGCCGGAGGCACCGTCGGTGCTCGGGACATCGGGTGTGCGGACCGGGGTCTCGGAGCTCGCCATGCTGTCCCGGACGGCGATCAGCGGCTCGCCGACGCGCAGGACATCGCCGGGGCCGCCGTGCAGTGCGATCACGGTGCCCGCGTAGGGGACCGGCACCTCGACCGCCGCCTTGGCGGTCTCCACCTCGACGACCACCTGGTCGACGGTCACGGTGTCGCCCACGGCGACCCGCCAGGACAGGATCTCGGCCTCGGTCAGCCCCTCGCCGAGGTCGGGGAGTCGGAACACCTTCTCGCTCATGCGGACACCGTCCAACGGGGGTCCACCTGATCGTCCCACTGCAGCCGGTCCACGGTGTCGAGGATCCGGTCCACGCCGGGCAGGTGCAGGCGTTCGAGCTTCGGCGGGGGATAGGGGATGTCGAGGCCGCTCACGCGGAGCACGGGTGCCTGCAGGTGATGGAAGCATCGCTCCTGCACGCGGGCGGCGATCTCGGCGCCGACGCCGGCGAAACCCTGCGCCTCCTGCACCACCACGCACCGGCCCGTGCGCCGGACCGAGGCGGTCACCGTCGCGTCGTCGAAGGGCACGAGCGTGCGCAGGTCGATCACCTCGAGCGAGCGCCCGTCCTCGGCGGCCGCCTTCGCGGCGTCGAGCGCGACCCCGACCGACGGGCCGTAGGAGACGAGCGTCGCGTCGGTCCCGGCCCGCCGTACCTCCGCGCTGCCCAGCGGCTCGCCGATCGTGAGATCGCTGTCCTCCGAGGCGAAGTAGAGCCGCTTGGGCTCGAGGAAGACGACGGGGTCGGGGTCGTCGATCGCGCGGCGGAGCAGCGTGTAGGCGTCGCCGACCGTCGCGGGCGCGGCCACCTTCAGCCCGGGCGTATGGACGTAGTAGGCCTCGCTCGAATCGCAGTGGTGCTCGACACCGCCGATGCCGCCCGCGTAGGGGACGCGGATCACCATCGGCACGGTCAGCGCGCCGCGAGTCCGATTGCGCAGCTTGGCCACGTGGGAGACGATCTGCTCGAACGCGGGGTAGGCGAAGGCGTCGAACTGCATCTCGACGACGGGCTTGAACCCCGCCATGGTCATGCCGACGGCGAAACCGATGATCCCCGACTCGGCGAGCGGGGTGTCGAAGCAGCGGTCGGCGCCGAACTCGCGGGTCAGACCGTCGGTCACGCGGAAGACACCGCCGAGCGTGCCGACGTCCTCGCCGAACACGACCACGTTCGGATCGGCGGCGAGCGCGTCCCGCAGGGCGGTATTGAGTGCCTGGGCCATGTTGTGACGCGGCATGTTTCAGTCCTCCCGGGAAGCTTCTGCGGCGGCGAGCTCCGCCTCGACGAGTGCCTGCTGCTCCCGCAGTTGGGGTGTGGGCTCGGCGTACACGTGCCGGAACAGGTCCGCGGGATCGACGGGGTGGTCCTCGTTCATCCGCTCCCGCAGGTCCGCGGCGGCGGCCTCGGCCTCGTCGGCCACCGCGGCGACGAAGGCGTCGTCGATGCGGCCCCGCGCCCGCAGGTGCGTCTCCAGCCGCGTGATCGGGTCGCGGCGGACCCACTCCTCCACCTCTGCGGTCGTGCGGTAGCGGGTCGCGTCGTCGGCGTTGGTGTGCGCGTCGATCCGGTACGTGTGGGCCTCCACGATGACGGGCCCGTTGCCCGAGCGGACGAAGTGCGCGGCCTCCTGCATCACGCCGAGCATCGCGATCGGATCGTTCCCGTCGACCTGTTCGGAGCCGATGCCGTAGCCGACGCCCTTGTGCGCCAGGCTCGGTGCGGCGGTCTGCCGCGAGAGCGGAACGCTGATCGCGAAGCCGTTGTTCTGCACCAGGAACACCACCGGCGCGTGGAACACTGCGGCGAAGTTGAGGGCCTCGTGGAAGTCGCCCTCGCTGGTACCGCCGTCGCCGCACAGGGCGAGCGCGATCGTGTCGGTGCCGCGCAGGTGCTCGCCGTGCGCCACGCCCGCGGCGTGGAGCAACTGCGTGGCGAGCGGGGTGCACTGCGGCGCCGTGCGCAGGGCCGCCGGGTCGTAGCCGCAGTGCCAGTCACCCGCGAGCAGCGTCAGGACCTGGACGGGGTCCACGCCGCGGGCGGTGAGGGCCACGGAATCGCGGTAGGTCGGGAACAGCCAGTCGGTGGGGCGCAGGCACATCGCCGCCGCGATCTGGCAGGCGTCCTGCCCGTGCGACGACGGGTACACCGCGAGGCGGCCCTGTTTGGTCAGTGCCGTGGCCTGCGCATCGAACCGCCGCCCGAGGACCATCCGCCGGTACATCTCGATCATGCGGTCGTCGTCGGGGTGCGGATAGCGCGCGTGCGAGTCGGTGAGCGCGCCGGCCTCGTCGAGGTACTGGACGGGTGTGTCCGCCGGAAGGAACTTCCGGTACCTCGGCTCGCCCGCGACATCGGTGGTGGTCACATCGTCCTCCGTTCTCGGCCTGTGATGACGGTCTCACCGATGGACGGAGTTCTGACGATCGTCCGAAATCCCGAGACGATCGTCATACGTTGGTGATGAGATCGGACCATGTGTCTGAGATGGTGTCGGCGAGCGGGACGGGGATGGACGGATGGCGGACGGTTCCGGGGAGTCCCGGCTGGACGAGTACGACCGGCGCATCCTGCACGTCCTCGCCGAGGACGGGCGGATCTCCATGCGCGCCCTCGCGGAGCGCGTGCACGTCTCCCGCGCCAACGCCTACGTGCGGGTCGAACGCCTCGAGCGCGAGGGGGTGATCCGCGGCTACGGCGCCCGCGTCGACCACGGTCGGGCGGGTCTCGGGACCTCCGCGTACATCGGGCTCTCGATCCGTCAGGACACGTGGAAGCAGGTCGCCGCGCACCTGCGTGAGCTGCCCTATGTGGAGCACTTCGCGCTGGTGGGCGGCGACTTCGATGTGCTGGTACTGGTCCGCACCCCGGACAACGCCGCCCTCCGCGACGTCGTGCTCGTCGGATTGCAGGCACTCGGCGGGGTGCGCGCCACGCGCACCTGGCTCGTCTTCGACGAGGCCGACGGCGCCGGTGCGCCGGGGCCGGGGGACGGCACCGTCGGGTAGCGACCGGGACCGGTCGTGCCCGTGCTGCGCGCACGGCACCGTCGGACCGGCCCGGAGCGCCGAACGGCCCGGCCACCGCAGGGGTGACCGGGCCGTTCGGTGAGGCGGTGCGGGGTCTAGACGACGCCCATCGCGAGCATCGCGTCCGCGACGCGGATGAAGCCGGCGATGTTGGCTCCGGTCACGTAGTCGCCGGGGGAACCGTACTCGTCGGCCGTTTCGAGGCAGCGGTCGTGGATGCCGCGCATGATGTGCGCGAGGCGGTCCTCGGTGTAATCGAAGGACCACGAGTCGCGAGAGGCGTTCTGCTGCATCTCCAAGGCGCTGGTGGCCACGCCGCCGGCGTTGGCGGCCTTGCCCGGCGCGAAGGCCACGCCGGCATCGGAGAACAGTCGCACGGCGTCCGGGGTGCAGGGCATGTTCGCGCCCTCGGCCACGTACGACGTGCCGTTCTTGATCAGCCGGTCGGCGGCGTCGCCGTCGAGCTCGTTCTGCGTGGCGCAGGGGAGCGCGATGTCGCAGGGCACGTCCCAGACCGACCCGCCCGGCACGAAGATCGCGCCGCGCTCGGCCGCGTAGACGTCGATCCGCTCACGGCGGCGCTCCTTGACGTCCTTGAGCAGCGAGAGGTCGATGCCCTTCTCGTCCACCACGTAGCCGGAGGAGTCGGAGCAGGCCACGACCGTGCCGCCGAGCTGCTCGACCTTCTCCGTGGCGTACACGGCCACGTTGCCGGAGCCCGACACCACGACGCGCTTGCCCTCGAAGGACTGGCCGCGGGTCTTGAGCATCTCGTCGAGGAAGAAGACCGCGCCGTAGCCGGTGGCCTCGGTGCGGACCTGCGAGCCGCCCCAGGTCAGGCCCTTGCCGGTGAGCACGCCCGACTCGTAGCGGTTGGTGATGCGCTTGTACTGCCCGAACAGGTAGCCGATCTCCCGGCCGCCCACGCCGATGTCGCCGGCGGGGACGTCGGTGTACTCACCGATGTGCCGGTACAGCTCGGTCATGAACGACTGGCAGAAGCGCATGATCTCGCCGTCGCTGCGGCCCTTCGGATCGAAGTCCGAGCCGCCCTTGCCGCCGCCGATGGGCAGGCCGGTCAGCGAGTTCTTGAAGATCTGCTCGAAGCCCAGGAACTTGACGATGCCGAGGTACACCGACGGGTGGAACCGCAGGCCGCCCTTGTACGGGCCCAGCGCCGAGTTGAACTCGACGCGGAAGCCGCGGTTGAGCTGGACATTGCCCTTGTCGTCCTGCCACGGCACCCGGAAGATGATCTGGCGTTCCGGCTCGCACAGTCGGCGGATGACGGCCGCGTCGACGTACTCGGGGTGCTTGGTGACCACCGGGGCGAGGCTCTCGAGGACCTCTTTCGCGGCCTGGTGGAACTCGGTCTCACCTGGATTCCGGCGCAGCACTTCGCTGTACAGCTCGTCCAAGGTGGTTTCAGCGTGCGCCATCACACGTCCCTTCTCCTCATTGTCCGAAGTGTCGGACAATTGCCCGGACAGTCTATTTGCCCCCGCGTGGGCGGAATTCATCGGCGTATCCCAAGATCGACTTCTGGACCACGGGCCAGTAGCGGTTCTGGGACTGCGAGGGCAGGTAGATGTTGTGGCCCGCGCCGGGGAGCAGCACCGCGGTGCCACGGCCGCCCTTAGCGGTGAGGGCACTGATGAACCCCTCACATCCCGCCGGCCGGACGATGCGGTCAGCAGTGCCGTTGTAGCACGTCACCGGCACCTTCGGGTTGATGTTCTGGATCGGGTCGGCCACCGCGAACTGTTGCGGGAACTCGTCCGGCAGGCCCAGGAACAGCCGGGTGTTGACGTTGCCGTCCGCCACCGCGCGGCGCATGTCGAGGACGCCGCCCATGGACACCACCGCCGCGGGCGTCACCGCGGGAACGCTGCCCATGGCGCCGGGCGTCAGGATGGATCGCGCCGCCGCCCACACCGCGAGCTGACCGCCCGCGGAGTGTCCGGCCACGACGACGTCGTTCAGGTCGAGGTTCGGGGCGTGCAGGGCCTTGACGGTCTGCAGGAAGTCGATGGCCGCGGCCGTGTCGGTGAGGGTGGTCGGGTAGCCGCCGCCCGCGCCGATCCGTCGGTACTCGACGTTCCAGACGGCCACACCGTGCGAGACGAGCGACCGCGCCATCTCCGACATCGACCCCGCCGCGGACGGGGTGCGCCAGCCGCCGCCGTGCAGCAGCACGACGACGGGGATCTGCGCGGGTAGCTCGATCGTGGTGCGCGCGCTGAGCGGGCCGCCGGAGGGGTTCTGCTGGATCGCCGGGTTGGTGGGCAGATACAGCTCGCCGTAGTTCTGCTCGGGGTCCGACACGCCGTCCGGCACCGTGTACACGATGCGCTGCGGTTGCGTGACGGGGAACTTGCCGACGAGCGACGCGGGGTTCACCGGCGGGTACGTGATCGACGGTGCCGCCGGCGCGGTCGATGACGGGGCACCGGGCGCACCCTCGTGGGTAGGGGTGCACCCCGTGCCGATCAGCACGGAAAGGCATACGGCGGCGCCGATCAGCGGCCGCCGGGCGCGCGCGAACTGCACGTCGACCCTCTCTCGCCCGGCGGGGCGGTTCTGTGGCGTTTTCTTCAAGCGAATCCTAAGGCAACCCTGCCTCACGTCCTAGCGCGGGCGCGTCGATGTGACCTCCGGGCCGCGCGCCCACTGGCCGATCGGGGCTGGATAATGGGGGGATGAGCGTGCTTCCCATCCGCATCTATCCGGACCCGGTCCTGCGTACCCCTGCGGACGAGGTGACGGTCTTCGACGCCGATCTCGCCCGGTTGGTGGACGACATGATCGACACGATGCACCACCACAGCGGTGCGGGCCTCGCCGCGCCCCAGGTGGGGGTGAGCAAGCGCGTGTTCGTCTACGGCTGCGGCGGTCGCGAGGGGCACATCGTCAACCCCGTCTGGCGCGCCGTCGGCGAGGAGATGCAGACGGCGGCCGAGGGCTGCCTGTCGATCCCCGAGGTCCGCGGGGAGTGCACGCGCCACATGACCGTGATCGCCGAGGGGGTCGACGTCACCGGCGCCCCGGTGGTCCTCGAGGGCACCGAGATCCTCGCGCGCTGCATCCAGCACGAGACCGACCACCTCGACGGCGTGCTCTACCTGAGCCGGCTCGAGCCCGAGGAGCGCAAGGCCGTCATGCGGGTCATCCGCAGGTCGCCGTGGTTCACCGACCCCGCCGCGACGCTCGCGGCCGGGGCGGCGGGAGGCCGCGCCTGATGCGGCTGCTGTTCGCGGGAACGCCGGAGCCGGCCGTCCCGGCGCTGCGCGCCCTGCTCGCGTCGGACCACGAGGTGGTCGGCGTGCTGACCCGCCCCGACGCCCGCTCGGGTCGTGGCCGCGGCGTCCGGCGCTCACCGGTCGGGCAGGTCGCCGACGAGGCGGGGATCCCCGTCCTGACCCCCGCGACCCTGCGCGATCCGGAGGCGCGGGCCGCGATCGTGGCGCTGGCACCGGACTGCTGCCCCGTCGTCGCCTACGGCGGGATGATCCCGCCGGACCTGCTCGACGTGCCCACGCACGGCTGGATCAACCTGCACTTCTCGTTGCTCCCGGCGTGGCGTGGCGCCGCCCCGGTGCAGGCCGCCCTCGAGGCGGGGGACGAGCTGACCGGCGCGTCCACCTTCCGCATCGAAGAGGGTCTCGACACCGGCCCCGTGTTCGGGGTGCTCACCGAGCGGATCCGCCCGGACGACACCTCGACGGTGCTCCTCGCGCGCCTCGCGGAGTACGGCGCGGAGCTGCTCACGCGGACCGTCGACGGCGTGGGAGCGGGTGCGCTGCAGGCGCAGCCCCAGTCGCCCGACGGGGTCTCGCACGCCGCGAAGGTCACCGTCGACGGTGCGCGGGTGCGGTTCGACCGCCCCGCGGGTGCCGTGGACCGGCACATCCGGGCCATGACCGACGCGCCCGGTGCGTGGGTGCCCCTCGGCGATGCGCGGCTCAAACTCGGGCCCGCCGTCGTCGATCCCGAGGCCGAGCGCCTGGCCCCCGGCGAGCTGCGCATCACCAAGCGTGAGGTCCACGTGGGTACCGCCACGGCGCCCCTGCGGCTCGGCACGGTTCAGCCGCCCGGCAAGAAGTCCATGCCCGCCGCCGACTGGGCGCGGGGAGCGCGCATCGAGTCCGGCACGATCCTCGGAGGCGACCAGTGACCGATCCCGCCCGCCGCGCCGCGCTGCAGACCCTCGCCGCCGTCCGCGAGCGCGGCGCGTACGCCAACCTCGTGCTGCCCGGGCTGCTGCGCGATGCCCGGCTCAAGGGGCGCGACGCGGCCTTCGCGACCGAGCTCACCTACGGCGCCTGCCGGGCGCAGGGCCTGCTCGACGCGGTGATCGAGAATGCCTCGGGGCGTTCGGTTTCCGATATCGACGGTCCCGTGCTGGACGCGCTACGGCTCGGCGTCTACCAGCTGCTGCGCACCCGGGTCGGCGCGCACGCCGCCGTGTCCGAGACCGTGGACTCGGTGAAGGAGAGCTCGGGCCGCGGCGCATCGGGGTTCGCGAACGCGGTGTTGCGCAAGGTGTCCCGCGACGACGAGGACACGTGGGTCACCCGTGTCGCGCCGCCCGCGGCGGAGGACCTGCTCGGGCACCTGGCGATGCAGTACGCGCATCCGCGGTGGATCGCGGAGGCGTTCTGGGAGTCTTTGCGCGCGAACGGGATCAGGTCCATGGGGCAGCTACAGGCGCTGCTCGCCTCCGACGACGCCCGCCCGCCCGTGCACCTCGTCGCGCGGCCGGGCGAGATCTCCGCCGACGAGCTGGCGCTCATCGTCGAGGGCGAGGTCGGCAGGCTGTCTCCGTACGCGGTGTACCTCCCCGGCGGCGATCCCGGCGCGCTCGAACCGGTCCGGGACGGCCTCGCCGGCGTGCAGGACGAGGGCTCGCAAGTGGTGGCCCGTGCCGCGGCGGTGGCGCCGCTCGAGGGGCCCGACGACGGCCGCTGGCTCGACCTGTGCGCGGGCCCGGGCGGTAAGGCCGCGTTGCTCGGCTCGCTCGCCGCGATCGACGGTGCGCGGGTGGATGCGGTGGAGCCCGCCGAGCACCGAGCGGAGCTGGTGCGCAAGGCGGTGCGCGGGTTACCCGTGGAGGTGCACGTCGCGGACGGCCGACGGTCCGGGCTGGAGCCGGGATACGACCGGGTGCTCGTGGACGCGCCGTGTTCCGGCATCGGCGCGCTGCGCCGGCGGCCCGAGGCGCGCTGGCGCAAGCAACCCTCCGACGTCGCGGACCTGACGGTGCTGCAGCGGGAACTGCTCGCCGCGGCCGCCGCGCTGACGCGCCCGGGCGGCGTCGTGCTCTACGCGACCTGTTCCCCGCACGTGGCCGAGACGCTCGGCATCGTCGGCGACGACGACCTGCTCGCGACCGCCGGGCTCGAGCGGATCGACACCCGCCCGCTGGTCCCGGACACCGACCTGCCCCTCGGCGACGGCCCCCACGTCCAGCTGTGGCCCCACCTGCACGGCACCGACGGCATGTTCTTCCAGGCCCTCCGCAAGCTCTAACCGAATTGAACGACGTTACGGGTGAGCCTGACCTGCGGTTTCTGTCACCGTAACGTCGTTCAATCGGTGAATGGCCGGGAGCTTCAGTGGCGGAGTGGTGGGCGACGGTCCGCGCCAGCCCCGCGTCCGTAGCTCGTGGGCGACGCGGTCGAGGAACGTTGCTCGGCCGCTCAGCAGCATCGGCGAGGTCACGCGGATGATCGACCACCGTTGATAGGTGATGGCGTTCCATCGGGCGATGTCGATGCGCTGTTGTTCCTTCGAGCGGTGATAGCCGCCGTCGTACTCGATGGCGACGCGGTATCGAGCCGAGCCGAGGTCGACGTGGAACGGGGTCCCGGGCACGGGTTGCTGGGAGCGGAAGAAGTCGAGGCCCGACCGGTGGACGACGAGCCGCGAATAGGTCTCCCAGGGGGAGTGCGCTCCGGTGCTGGCCTCGTCGAGTACCTCGCGGACGCGGTTCGCGCCGTACAGACGCGGGTGCGTGTCGAGGTATGCCATGACCGCCGACTTGGTCGTGAGTGACTGCCCCTGCCGGTCGATACGGATGAACTGGTCGAGGCCGACGATCTTCTCGTCTCCCTCGGCGAATCTCGCCAGGTCCACGGCTGTGCGAACGATCGACGTTGCGAGCCGTCCCGATGTTTCGACGATGTCGGCCGCCGGAAGGTGGCCGCAGCGCATCACGACGCCCTTCCGCTTGCCTTGCACCGGGAGCCAGATCTCCGGTCTGTGCCCGGCGGCGTAGTCGGCGCCGTGTAGTTCGGCCGCGCTCCATCCGGCGAAGACCAGGCCCGGATACGCCAGCTGTAGCGCGTCCCGGACCTCGTCGGCTGACGGACCCCCGGCGCCGTCGTGCCGGATCCCCCGGATCACCGAGGAGGACTCCTCCCGGATCGCGTGTTCGGTCCGACCGTCCCGCAGGTCCCGTGTGCGTCCCATCATATGAATTGGACGCACCAGGTGGTCGAACGGATCCCTCCCCAATCAATTGAACGACGTTACGGAGGATCCGACCTGCGGTTGTGCCCTCCGTAACGTCGTTCAATTGGGATGGGCATCAGGCCTTGAGGACGCCGCCCTTGGTGAACTCCTGAGTCAGCGCGCCGCCGGGGCCGGGCTTGGCGTCGTCCTTCGGGTAGCCCATCCCGAAAGCGCCGCCACCCTTGACCCACTGATCCTTGATCTTGCCGGAGACGACGTGCGCGCCGTGCTCGGGCGACCACACGATCGAGCCGTTCTGGAAGTCGTTGTAGGCACCGGCGACGGAGCCGGCGGTGGGGCCGCCCACGGAGAGCTCGCTCATGAGCGGTGCGCCGAGCTTGCCGGTGGGTCCGCCTTCCTTGAGGTAGAGGTCGCGGATCGCGCCGGTGACGCCGGCGGCCTTGCCGCCGTTGACCTTCGGGTTCCAGTAGATGGTGCCGTTGGTGAACTCCTGCACCTTGCCGCCGGCCGCGTCCTTCTCGACGCCGAGCGGCTGGCCGTACTTCTTCTGCCCGCCGTCCTTGGTGAAGGTGTCGTTGATCGCGCCGGTGACGGCGAACTTCAGCGGCTCGTCGGGCTTGGTGTCGGTCGCGGCGGCCGTGGACGTCGCAGCCTGGCCGGCGAGGAGCTGACCGAGGAGCTTCTGTGCGTTCGGATCGCTGCCGAACATCTTGACCAGCGTCGCGACGTCGGTGGTGGGAAGCTGCCCGGTGGCGAGGATCTGCTGGACGCCGGGGATCTTGGCGAGCTCGGTCAGCGCGGGCTGTGCCGACGCGGGAACCGCATTGGCGGTCGAGACGAGCGGGGTGGTGGCAACAGCGGGAGCGGCTGCGGCAGCAGCAGCCGGAACCGCAGCTGCGGGAACCGCCGGCGCGGCGGGCGCTGCAGGGGTCACCGGGACGGCCGGAACAGCGGGGTCGGCGAGGGCGGGCCCCGCGGCGAGGAACGTGGCGGCGGCGACGGCCACGAACGTGGTCAAGGTGGTGCGTGCGATCCGCATGACGACCTCTCAACAATCGACGGCACGAGAGTTACCCGTGTGACTAATGATGCTGATGTTACTGAAGTGATCATTCGAATTCAATGAGGCTCGACTGTGGCGCGTCGCGGTAGCTGCGCGCCTTCGTGCGGCCCATCCGTACCGGGGCGAAGCGGTGCGCGCATCGACAGTCTCCTGACCCGGACCGCATACAATGCTGCGCATGTCCACGCCGATGATCGCGCCGTCCATCCTGTCCGCCGACTTCGCCCGACTCGGGGCGGAAGTGGAGGCCGTGGGCGGACCGGAGGGCGCCGACTGGGTGCACGTCGACGTCATGGACAACCACTTCGTGCCGAACCTCACGCTGGGCCTGCCCGTGGTCGAGAGCCTGCTCAAGGCGACCACGATCCCGCTCGACTGCCACCTGATGATCGACGATCCCGCGCGTTGGGCGCCGCCGTACGCCGAGGCCGGCGCCTACAACGTCACCTTCCACGCCGAGGCCACCGACGACCCGGTCGCCGTCGCCAAGGACATCCGCGCCGCGGGCGGCAAGGCCGGCCTCGCGATCAAGCCAGGCACCGCCTTCGACCCGTACATCGAGATCCTCAAGGACTTCGACACCCTGCTGGTGATGAGCGTCGAGCCCGGCTTCGGCGGCCAGTCCTTCATCGCGGAGGTCCTCGACAAAGCCCGCACAGCCCGCCGCCTCGTCGACTCCGGCGAGCTGCGCCTCCTCGTTGAGATCGACGGCGGCATCAACGCCGACACCATCGAGCAGGCCGCGGCCGCGGGCGTCGACTGCTTCGTGGCCGGCTCGGCCGTCTACAACGCAGCCGACCCGGCCGAGGCCCTGCGCAAGCTCCGCGCCCAGGCTGCCGCGACGCCGCGCGCCTGACGGTGGACCTGCAGTCCGCACTCGCGCTGGCCGTCGAGGAATCGACGGCCGCCCGCGGGATCAGCTCGCCCAACCCGCCGGTGGGCGCCGTGATCCTGGCGGCCGACGGCACCGTCGTCGGACGGGGCCGCACGGCCCCGGCGGGCGGTCCGCACGCGGAGGTCGTGGCGCTGGCGGAGGCCGGCGACGCCGCGCGCGGCGGCACCGCCGTCGTCACGCTCGAGCCCTGCGACCACACGGGCCGCACCGGGCCGTGCACGCAGGCGCTGATCAGGGCCGGTATCACCCGCGTCGCGTACGCGGCGGCCGATCCCAACCCCGTCGCCGCCGGGGGCGCGCACACGCTCCGCGCCGCGGGCATCGAGGTGCAGCACCTCGATGTCGCGCCGTGGCCGCTCACCGAGTGGCTCTTCCGGCAGCGGCACGGCAGGCCGATGGTCACCGTCAAGCTCGCGGCCACCGTCGACGGCCGGATCGCCGCCCCGGACGGGACCAGTCAGTGGATCACCGGGCCCGCGGCGCGGGAGCGCGCGCACGCCGAGCGCGCGCAGCTCGACGCGATCATCGTGGGTACGGGCACCGTCCTCGCCGACGACCCGGCGCTCACGGCACGGCGTCCCGACGGTGCGCCGTATCCGCACCAGCCGACCCGGATCGTCCTCGGGGAGCGGGACCTCCCCGCCGCCGCGAGAGTGCTGACCGGTCCCGGCGCCGTGCGCCACGTCCGCAGCCGCGACCCGCGGGCAGCGCTCGAGGCGGCCGGGGACGCGGTGAACGTCCAGGTCGAGGGCGGTTCGACGGTGCTCGGCGCCTTCTTCGGCGCGGGCCTGGTCGACCGGGTGCAGGCGTACATCGCCCCCGTGCTGCTCGGCGCCGGACTGCCGGCGATCACGATCCCCGGCGTCGATACCCTCACCGACGCCACCCGATTCCACCTGGCGTCCGTCGACCGGCTCGGCGAGGACGTCCTGCTGACCCTTTTGCGCTGAGCTTGCGTTCGCCGTGAGCCCAATACTTGGGGCCGGAGCCGGTGAGTGCTACCTTCGGAAGCGGAAGTTCTCAGGGCGGGGTGCGATTCCCCACCGGCGGTGATGGACTCCGGGCGATCCCGGTGTCCGAGCCCGCGAGCGCCCCGCCGCGAGGCGGGGGTCAGCAGATTCCGGTGCGATCCCGGAGCCGACGGTCATAGTCCGGATGAAAGAGAACTGCACGGGTCGATCCCGTGTCGTCGTGCCGCCCTGAGACCGAAGTGGCAGGAGCGGCGAATGTTCACCGGCATCGTCGAAGAACTGGGCGTGATCACCGCCCGCGAGGATCTTCCGGATGCGGCCCGGTTCACGGTTCGGGGCGAGCTCGTGACCTCCGATGCGAAGCACGGCGATTCGATCGCGGTCAACGGCGTCTGTCTCACCGTGGTCACGGTCGAGGGCGGAGCGTTCACCGCCGATGTCATGGAGGAATCGCTGCGCCGCAGCTCGCTGAGCAAGCTCGGCCCGGGTGACCGGGTCAACCTCGAGCGCGCCGCCGCCGTGAACTCGCGCCTCGGCGGGCACATCGTGCAGGGCCACGTCGATGGAACCGGTTCCGTCCTGAGCCTGAGTCCGTCCGAGCACTGGACCGTCGTGCGGCTCGCCCTCCCGGAGCAGCTGGCCCGCTACGTCGTCGAGAAGGGCTCCATCACCATCGACGGGGTCTCGCTCACCGTCTCGGCCCTCGGCCAGGGCGTGACCGGCGACGACGCGCAGCACTGGTTCGAGGTCTCGCTCATCCCCACGACCCTCGAGCTCACCAACCTCGGCGGGGCCGAGCGCGGCACCGTCGTCAACCTCGAAGTGGACATCGTCGCGAAGTACGTCGAGCGCCTGACCGGATTCGGCGGGCGCGAGGAGGAGAAGTAGCCATGACCAGAATGGATTCGATCGAGCGCGCCATCGAGGACATCGCCGCCGGCAAGGCGGTCGTGGTGGTCGACGACGAGGACCGGGAGAACGAGGGCGACCTCATCTTCGCCGCCGAGAAGGCGACGCCCGAGCTGGTGGCCTTCATGGTCCGCTACACCTCCGGCTACCTGTGCGTGCCGCTCGACGGCGCCACCTGCGACAAGCTCGGCCTGCCGCCGATGTACTCCACCAACCAGGACAAGCACGGCACCGCGTACACGGTGACCGTCGACGCCAAGGCCGGGGTGGGCACGGGCATCTCGGCCGCGGACCGGGCCACGACGATGCTGAAGCTCGCGGATCCCGCCTCGACCGTCGACGACTTCACCCGCCCCGGGCACGTGGTGCCGCTGCGCGCCAAGGAGGGCGGCGTGCTGCGCCGCCCCGGCCACACCGAGGCCGCCGTCGACCTGGCCACCCTCGCCGGACTCGCGCCCGCGGGCGTGATCTGCGAGATCGTCTCGGAGAAGGACCCGGGCGGCATGGCCAAGTCGGAGGAACTGCGCGTCTTCGCCGACGAGCACGGACTCGCCATGATCTCGATCGCCGACATGATCGCGTGGCGCCGCAAGCACGAGAAGCACGTCGTGCAGGTGGCCTCCGCGCGGATCCCCACCCGCTACGGCGACTTCCAGGCCGTCGGCTACACCTCGATCCACGACGACGTCGAGCACGTCGCGCTGGTCAAGGGCGACGTCACCGCCGACGGCGGGGCGGATGTCCTGGTCCGGGTGCACAGCGAGTGCCTCACCGGCGACGTCTTCGGCTCGCTGCGCTGCGACTGCGGCCCGCAGCTCGACGCCGCCATGGAGATGGTGGCGCAGGAGGGCCGCGGCGTCGTGCTGTACATGCGCGGACACGAGGGGCGTGGCATCGGCCTCATGCACAAGCTGCAGGCCTACCAGCTGCAGGACGGGGGAGCGGACACCGTCGACGCGAACCTCCAGCTCGGCCTCCCCGCCGACGCCCGCGACTACGGCCTCGGCGCGCAGATCCTCGTGGACCTCGGCATCACGTCGATGCGCCTGCTCACCAACAACCCGGCGAAGCGCGTCGGCCTCGACGGCTACGGCCTGCAGATCACCGAGCGCGTCGCCATGCCGCTGCGCGCCAACGCGGAGAACATCCACTACCTGCGCACCAAGCGCGACCGCATGGGTCACGACCTGCGGGACCTCGACCACTTCGACCAGGGAGGTACCGCGTGAGCGGCGCTGGAATCCCCGACATCACGCTCGACGGTGCCGCCGACCTGCGGCTCGCCATCGTCGCGTCCCGGTGGCACGACACCGTCTGCGCGGCGCTGCTCGCGGGAGCGATCCGCACCGCCGAGGCGGCGGGCGTGCGGCAGGTCACCGTCGAGCGGGTAGCGGGCGCCGTCGAGCTGCCCGTCGTCGCGCAGGAGCTGACGAAGACGCACGACGCCGTTGTCGCGCTGGGCGTCGTGATCCGCGGCGGGACCCCGCACTTCGAGTACGTCTGCGACGCGCTCACCGCGGGCCTGCTGCGCGTCTCCCTCGACGCGGGGGTCCCCGTCGGGAACGGCGTGCTCACCACGAACACGGAGGCCGAGGCGCTCGACCGCGCCGGGCTGCCGGGCTCGGCCGAGGACAAGGGCGAGCAGGCGGCGTCGGCTGCGCTCGACACGGCGCTGACCCTGCGCAAGCTGCGGGGCCGGCGATGAGTCGCATCGCCCTGGTCCAGGCCACGTGGCACCGGAACATCGTGGACCGGGCGCGGGACGGGTTCATCGAGGAGTGGGCCCGTCTCGGGCACGACGGTGCCGAGGTCGACGTGTTCGAGGTGCCCGGCGCCTACGAGATCCCGCTCGCGGCGAAGCGGCTCGCCACCACCGGGCGCTACGCGGGGATCGTCGCCGCGGGTCTCGTGGTCGACGGCGGGATCTACCGGCACGAATTCGTCGCGACGGCGGTCATCGACGGCCTGATGCGCGTGCAGCTCGACACCGACGTCCCGGTGTTCTCCGTCGTGCTCACGCCGCACCACTTCCACGAGCACGACGAGCACACCGCCTATTTCGAGCGGCACTTCGTGGGCAAGGGCGCCGAGGCGGCCCGCGCTGTGGACGCGACACTGGCGCTGCACGCGAGCCTGCCTACGGCGTGATCGCACCTGTCAGTGGTGCGCCTCGTCGTACGCCGAACGCACCGCGGCGGGCACGCGGCCCTTCGTACTGACCTCGATGCCGTTGGCCCTCGCCCACGCGCGGACCGCTGCCGGTTTCGGGGCATCGGAGGGAGGTCGCTTCCCGCCGGTCACGGGTTCCGACGGTGCGCCGGCGCTCTCGCCGGGCATGCTCCCGCGTGCGACCGCGTGGGCGGCGCCGAGGAACCGGTAGGTCCATTCCTCGGCCAGTTTCCTGGTCTCGCAGAAGATGATCGGCACCGTCGGGTAGGCGATCTGCAGCTCGGCGATTCCGTCGGTGACGGCCGCCGGGCGCATCCACTGCTGCTTGAACACCTGCGAGTACCGCTCCTCGACCACTACCGCTGCGTGGGGCAGGGCCGCCAGATCCGCCATCTGGAAGCGCAGGCGCCCCTTGATCATCGAGCTGATCAGGTCTTCGAGTCCCTTTCGCTCCACGGCGGCATGGATGGCGCCGTCATCGGCGAGCACGGCGTAGTCGCCCGAGGCGAGCGCCTGCTTCGTGACGCTCACCTGCTGGGTCTTGAAGGTGTATCCGTAGCGTTCGCGACTGTCTGCCACGATCCGCAGGTCGATCACGCCGGCAGCTCGGGCGGTCGGCACCGCGACGTTCGGCCGGGCCTTCTTCTGCGTGCGAGGCGCCTGCCAGAACACCATCTGCCTGCCTCGCGCTCGGGTGAAGACGATCTGCGAGCGGTTCTCCCGCGCGCGGTCGGCGATGACGTCGATGGCGGCGCCCCGTCCGGCGCAGGATCGCAAGGGGATGCGCTCGACGACCTCGGGATCGGCCGGCCACTCGGAACGGTCCACCGGATAGCAGAACAGGGCTATGGTCCGCGGCCAGGTGTCGGACGTGCGGAAAACGCGACCCTCGCCCAGCGGCACCCAGATCAGGTACCTCAGCGACGAGTCCGGATCCGGGTTGATCGCGACCACGAGCTCCATAGCCGCAGGCTACCGGCCACACCGGCGGGCGGCGGTGGGGACATCGGTAGGATCGACTGCGTGATGACCGACGCCACCACACAGCCCGTGCTCGACGTGACCCCGCGCAAGATCAAGCTGTACGCCTGGGTCCTCGCCGGGGTCCTGGTCGTCGGGCACACCGCGGTGGCGCTCCTGCTCAAGGCCGGCGGGAACACGGGGCTCACGTTCCGGACCTCGGACCAGGCGGGCATGATCCTGATCGGCGCGGTCCTGGCGAGTGGGGCGCTCCTGTTCACGCGGCCGCGCCTGCACCTCGGCCCGGACGGGGTCACCGTCCGGAACCTACTGAACGCGAACACCTACCCGTGGGACGTGGTGCAGGGATTCACCTTCCCCGAAGATTCCCAATTCGCGCACCTCGATCTGCCGCACGACGAGTTCGTCGCGATCTGGGCCATCCAGGCCCGCGACGGCGAACTCGCGGTGCAGGCGCTGCACCGTGCGCGCGAGATCGCCGCCGCCTACCGGGCCTGAGCCTCTACTCGATCGTGCCGCCGCGGCCGTGCAGCAGCGTCATCAGCTGCGTGAGCTGACCCTCCTGCGCCGCAGTGCGGGCGAAGCTCGTGAGGTTCAGCAGCGGGTTGAACCGCTTGCGGGCGATGCCCTTGGCGTAGGTGAACTCGCGGAGGCCGTCGGCGCCGTGGATCCGGCCGAAGCCCGACTCGCCGACGCCGCCGAACGGGATGTTCGGCACGCCCGCGAAGGTGATGATGCCGTTCACCGCGGCCATGCCGGACCGGATCTTGTCCGCCAGCTCCATGCCCCGGGCCTTGGAGAAGACCGTCGCCGCGAGGCCGTACTTCGTGGCGTTGGCGAGCTCGACGGCCTCGTCCATGGTGTCCACCTTGGCGACGGTCACCGTCGGTCCGAAGGTCTCCTGCGTGACCGCGATCGAATCCTCCGGGACGTCCACGAGCACCGTCGGCTGGACGAATCGTTCGCCGACGGCGTCGACGCCCCCGACGAGGGCCCGGCCGCCCCGGGCCAGGGCGTCCTCGATGTGCGACTTGATGATCGGCAGCTGGCTGGGCATGGTGATCGGGCCGATCTTCGAATCGTCCGAGTCGTTCGCCGTGACCTCACGGGCCTTCGCGACCAGTTTCTCCAGGAACGGGTCGTAGACGTCCTTGTGCACGTAGACGCGTTCGACGCCGACGCAGGTCTGGCCCGCGTTGGCGAAGGCGCCCCAGGCGGCGGCGTCGGCGGCGGCGTCGAGGTCGGCGTCGCGGTCCACGAGGAAGGCGTCCTTGCCGCCGGCCTCGATCACCACCGGCGTCAGCGTTTCGGCGCAGGCGGCCATGACCTTCTTGCCGGTGTTGGTCGAGCCGGTGAAGGCCACCTTGTTCACGCCGGAGGTGCACAGCGCGTTGCCGGTCTCGCCGAGGCCCGTCACGGTCTGCAGCACCGGGCGCCCCACGGCCTCCTCGAACGTGCGGGCCAGCCAGACGCCCACGCCGGGGGTGTACTCCGAGGGCTTGAAGACCACCGCGTTGCCGGCGGCGAGCGCGTAGGCGATCGAGCCCATCGGGGTGAAGACGGGGTAGTTCCACGGCCCGATCACGCCCACCACGCCGAGCGGGTGGTAGCGCACCGTCGCCGACTGGTTCGCCATGACCAGGCCCGAACCGACCCGACGGGGGCCGAGCACCTTCTTGGCATGCGACGCGGCGTAGCCGAGGTGGTCGATGCCGAGCGCGGCCTCGAGGAGCGCGTCGCCGTGCGGCTTGCCGGTCTCGTCGTGGACGATCTGCGCCAGCTGGTTGATGCGGCGGGTGATCACGCCCTTCCACGTGTTCAGGGCCTTCTTGCGGCCCTCGAAGCCGATCTCCTGCCACCAGTCGGCCTGCTCACGGGCCCTGGCTACGACGGCGTGCACGTGGTCGGCGGAGTGGACGGGGTACGACTCGACCACGTCGCCGGTGCGCGGGTTCAGGGAGTCGAAGGTGGTGGTGTTGGCTGCGGTCATGCTGACTTCCTGATCTCGTCGGCCGCCTTCTCGGCGATCATGATGGTGGGGGCGTTCGTGTTGCCGCGGGGAACCTTCGGCATGACGGAGGCATCGATGACGCGCAGTCCCTCGACGCCGCGGACCCGCAGCTGCGGATCGACGACGGCATCCTCCCCGGAGCCCATCGCGCACGTGCCCACGGGATGGAAGAGCGTCTGCGTGTAATCGGCGACGAGCGTACGGATCTCGTCCTCCGACGGGGACTCGCTGATGTGCCAGGGCTTGCCGAGGTAGCGCGCGATCGGTCCCTGCGCGGCGAGCTCCATCGTCGCCTTCACTCCGGCCACCAGCGCGTCGAGGTCCTCCGAGCTGTCGAAGTAGTTCGGCTCGAGCCGAGGCTTGAAGTCGGGGTTCGCGGAGCGCAGCCGGAGCGTTCCCCGGCTCTGCACGTCCACCAGCGTCGGGCCGAGCATGACGCCCCGACGGTGCGTCTCGTGCAGCAGATTGTCGTAGACGCCCGCCGGCATCACATGGAACTGCAGGTCCGGGTGCTCGAGATCCTCGCGGGAGCGGAAGAAGCCGCCCGCCTCGGCGCCGTTGGACGACAGCGGCCCCGTGCCGGTGAGCTTCCAGCGTAGGAGGTTTCCGACGTTCTGCGTCTCGAGTAGATCGTAGGTGCCGTGCGTGTCGTAGTCGACGGGGACCATGGGATGGTCGTGCAGGTTCGCGCCGACGCCCGGGAGGGCGGCGCGCACGTCGATGCCGTGCTCGGCGAGGTGCTCGGCGGGGCCGACACCCGACAGCATGAGCAGCTGCGGGGAGTTGATCGCCCCGCCGGAGAGGATCACCTCGCGGCGGGCCCGCGCGGTGTGATCGGCGGCGTGCTGCCGGAAGAGCACCCCCGAGGCGCGGTCACCGTCGAACTCGATGCGCCGCGCGGTGGCACCCAGCGCGACCGTCAGGTTGGGGCGCGAGCGCGCCGGCTCGATGTAGGCCTTGTCGGTCGACCACCGCCGACCGTTCTTACAGGTCACCTGGTAGAGGCCGGCTCCGTCCTGGGACTCGCCGTTGAAGTCGTCGGTCGGCTTCAGGCCCCACGAGACCGCGGACTCGACGAAGGCCGTCGAGAGGGGGTGGGTGAACCTGCGGTCCTCGACGTGCAGCGGACCGTCTGTGCCGTGCAGGGGGCCGCCGAGGCGGGTGTTCCCCTCCGCCTTGACGAAGTACGGCAGGACGTCGTCGTGCGACCAGCCCTGCGCCCCGTGATCCCGCTCCCAGGCGTCGTAGTCCGCATGATTGCCGCGGATGTAGATCATCGCGTTGAGCGAGGAACAGCCGCCGAGCGCTTTCATCCGCGGCCAGTACGCCGGGCGGTCGTTCAGGTGCTTCTGCGGTGTGGTGGTGTAGTTCCAGTCCCACTTCGTCTTGAACATCGCGGAGAAGGCGAGGGGGATGTGGATCTCGTCCGCGTCCGCCTCGCCCCCGGCCTCGAGGAGCAGGACGGAGACGCCCGGATCCTCCGACAACCGGGCCGCCATCACGGCTCCCGCGCTCCCGGCCCCCACCACGATGTAGTCGTATTCGTCCGCCGGCAATGCCGCTCCTCGCGTCGTTCCAATGTGTGCGGACGAAGTTACTCGCAAGTCTCGTAACGTGCAGGCAATGGTGTGACGGACGGTGAGCAGGTTCGACGGTGCCGGGTGGTCGCCGTGCGGTTGGGGCGTGGGACGCAGTCACGCCACGGCGGGCGCGAGGCGTTTGATCATCGGGGAGAGGGCCACGACGATCAGCCCGATCGCGATGGCTGTGCCGCCGAGGACCAGGAAGTACGGCGCCTCGTCGTCCTGGTCGTAGAAGGTCGCGAGCCGGCCGGCCAGGGCGGTGCCGAGGCTGATCGAGAGGTAGTTCAGCGCCACCATCTGGGTGGAGAAGGCGCGCGGCGCGAGCTTGGTGGACACGCTCAGGCCGACGGGGGAGATGCACAGCTCGGCGAGCGCGAAGATGAGCATGATGCCGAGCAGGCCGATCAGCGGCGCCGTGTTGGTACCGGCGGGCATGAGGAGGAAGGCCAGGAACGCCACGCCGATCCCGACGGTGCCGATCGCGAATTTGATCGGTGTGCTCGGCTGGCGCGGTCCGAGCGTCGTCCAGAGCGCGGCGAAGACCGGCGCGAAGATGAGGATGTAGACCGGATCGACGGACTGGACCCACGACGCCGGGAACTCCCAGCCGCCGAGGCTGCGGTCGAGCCGCTCGTCCGCGTAGACGGCGACGAAGGTGAACATCTGCTGGAACAGCGCCCAGAAGGCGGCCTGGGAGAGGAACAGCGGGATGAATGCCTTGACGCCGTTGCGCTCGGCACCGTCGACGCGGGAGCTGCGGAGCAGGAAGACGAAGTAGCCCAGGGACACCGCGGCGACGGCGAGAATGACCGCATCGACGAGGTTTCCCGCCGTGATCACTCCGGTGACGATCAGCACGAAGACAACCGCGAGGACTGCGGCCGTGCCCACGGCGACTCGCTGGATCTCGCTGCGAGAAGCGGGGTTCGGCACCGTCTGGCTGATCGGCGGCAGCATCCTACGGGTCAGCGAGTACTGGAACAGCCCGAGCGCCATGCCGACCGCGGCGAGGCCGAAGCCCCAGTGGAATCCCTGCGTGTCCTGCAAATAGCCGGTGAGCAGTGGGCCGATGAACGCACCGAGGTTCACGCCCATGTAGTAGAGCGAGAAGCCGGCGTCACGGCGGGTGTCGCCGGCCTCGTAGAGATCGCCGACGACCTTGGTGGCGTTGCCCTTCACTCCGCCGGCGCCCAGGGCGACGAGGACGAGGCCGATCCCGACGCCGGCTGCGCCGGGGATCACCGCGAGCGCGATGTGGCCCGCCATCACGAGGCACGCCGAAGAGAACAGGGCGCGTTCGGCGCCCAGCAGTCGGTCGGAGATCCACGCGCCGGCCACCGTCGAGAGGTAGACGAATCCGCCGTAGGCGCCGACGACGCCGAGCGCGGTGGTTTTGTCGAAGCCCAGGCCGCCCTGTGCGGCCGAGTAGTACAGGTAGTACGCGAGGATCGCCTGCATTCCGTAGAACGAGAAGCGCTCCCACATCTCGACACCGAACAGGTTGACCAGCGGGAGTGGGTGGCCGAAGAAGCGGGTGTCGGGCTTGTAACCCGCCGGGCTGTGAGGATTGCTCATTGCCCGATGAAACCACGCCGTGGTCGCCTGGCGTGGCTCAGCGCAGCAGGTTGGTCCGCGCCACCTGTTCCCGGAGGAAGTGGAACTGGGTGTCGAGGCTGACCTGCAGGTCGCGCAGTTCGTCGGCGTGGCCCTGGAATCGCCGGGCGTCGGCCTCGTTGCCGACGGCGTCGCGGTAGAGCTGGTCGAGCAGCTCGCGGTGCGCACCGGTGGTGGTGCGGTCGAGCAGCTGCAGGTCGTTCAGCAGTCGTTCGACGGGGCGGAGCTCGCCCAGGTACTCCGCGAGCGCCGCGACGTGATCGCGCAGGGCGTTCTCCGCCATGCGCGCGGCGTGGGTGTATTCGTCGACGTGCTGGGCCAGGGCGTGGGACACGGACGACTCGCCCGACGGCCGCGGCGTGTCGGTGCGCATCCGCCAGACGCGATAGGCGCGGTGGCTGATGTCCTGCAGCGTGGCGTCGAGGTTGATGCGGACCCGGTGCTGGTCGAGGATCGGGTTGTGCCACGCCGGTGACCGGCGGATCTCCTCGGTGAGCAGCACCGCGAGGCCGACCAGACGGGTCTCCACGCGGGTGTCGCCGGGCTCCGCATCGGGGTTCCACGCCGGCATCCGGTCGGCCTGGAAGGGCCACGGGTTCGCCGCCAGCCGTGCCTGCTCGCGTTCCTCGAGGTCGCGCTCGTGGGCGTGGCGCCGCCAGGCCTGATAGCCGGCGACGCCACCGCCGCTCAGGAGCAGCGCGACGATCCCGCCGGTCATCGACTCGGCGACCGCCGTGCCGACGATGAAGGCGATGACGACGAGGGTGACCCACAGCCCTGCCTTGAGACTCGGTTCGGGCACCGCGCTGCGGGCGGACGTGAGGTACGCCGGGTTGTTGCTGGCGGTGTACCGGCGGAACGCGTCGTCGATGGTGCCCGGACGTAGTCGCTGCAGGTAGTGGGACGCATCCCGCGCCGCGATCTGCGCCTGTTCCCGGCCGATCGGCACCGCGTCGGCGGCAGCGATCACCCGCGCCGCGAGTTCCTGAGGGACTGTATCCGCCATCTCGAATCTCCTCCTGTCTCTCCGAATGCACCGGCGTTTCAGGCGTCCCGGCCGCCGCGCGTCGCGCACAGTGTGGTGAGCTCCGTGGGGGTCCACGACGGCCATCGGGCGGGGCTGAGCGGCTGTCCTTGCGCGAACTCCGCAGCGATGACGGGTCCGCTGTTACTCGAGTTGTCGTAGAACGTCGCCGTCGTCGACAGGCGGGTCGCCTCGCTCACCAGGGCCCACAGCCGGCGGTACCGGTCACGGATCTTCTCCTCGGGGACGGCGTGGCCGCCTGCGGCGGCGCGATGCGCGACGCGGTGAACCGATAGCTCCTCAGGAACCATGACGACGTGGAGGTGCACGTCGAATCCCTGCGTGAGCGCGGAGCGGATCAGGTCGACCTTGGAGGGATGGGAGAAGACTGTTTCGGCGATGAAGGAGTCGCCTCGCGCCAACAGTCGTTCGCGCGTGGCGCTCGCGATGCGCGCGGCCTCGTAGGAGTGTTCCTCGGCTGCTTCCGGCCAGCGGGCCTTCGCGATGACGTCTGCGTTCACGAACGGCAGACGCCCCGAGCTCGGCGCGAGAACGAGTTCGATGAAGGTCGATTTCCCCCCGCCGTTGGGGCCCACGACCAGTTCGAGGCGGCTCACGGCGCGGGCTGCTCGGCGACGATCCGCTCGGAACCGTCAGGGTGGTACTCGACCAGCCGGCCTTCGTCATCGAGTGCGACGGTGACGATGCCCCGCCCTGCGAGGACGGCCCCGAAGTCCACGTTCCGCAGTCGGTCGCGAATCCCGACGCGGACCTCGGCGTTGTACACCTTGGATTCCGCCGCATCGAGTTCGTCCACTGCGAGCATCCCGGCGAGAGCCGCTTCCACGCGGCTGCGAGCCGCCGTCTCGTGGATGGAGAATTCGCGCCCGACTCGTGCCCAGTGGTTGATCTGCTCGGCAGTCGATCGTCCCTCCTGCGCGCTCACTGCCCGGGCGCTCTCGTAGACGTCGTCGGCGATGCGGGTGGGGTGCGGCATGACGGCTCCTGTGTCGATGATCCTGTAGCACTATGCTACGTCGCATCGGACGGTCCGGCCACCCCGATTCCCGGGGCGGCCGGACGCGCCATCGAGCTACTTCAGCGTCACCTTCGTGCCGCCCGAGAACATCGAGTCGTGCAGTTCGATGCTGGCCGGGGAGGCGTCCTTGGGCATGTCGAAGACGACCTTGACCTGGACGGTGTTGCCGGGGTTGATGTTGTCCCACACCGGCACATCGGAGTCGCCGAGCGCGATCTGCGCCATCGAGTCGGACTCGAAGGTGCGGCCCTGCGCGTCCTTGAGCTTCTGCGAGCTGGGGGAGAAGCTCTGCGGCTTGGTGCCGATGTTCTTCACCGTCATGGAGACGACGACGAACTGGCCCTGGGCCTTCTTCGCCAGGTACGGGTTGTCACCGACCTCGCCGAGGCCGGCCTCGACGCCGGTGACCACGAACTCGAACTTGCCGTCGCGGACGGCGGTGTTCAGGCCGGGCGTCTTCGCGGCGGTCGGAGCCGCGCTCCCGCCGGCGGTTGAGCCCGCATCGTCTTTCTTTCCGCCGCCGGTGGCGACGGCGATGATCACGATGACGGCGATCACGGCCAGCACGATCCACGGCCACCTGCGCTTCTTCTTGGCGGGCGGTGCCGGCGGGGCGGGGTACGGGTAGGGCTGACCGGGCGTGTGCTGACCCGCGTTGGGCTGGCCGGGCTGCAGCGGGAAGGGCTGCTGAGACATGATGAATCCTCATTTCCAGAGATGGGGGAATCGCCGATCGGCGGGAAGTGCCGAACGGCGGGGAGCGGAGCCGTTGCCGGCTCGGGTGATCAGGTGACGACGGTGCGCCGAAAGCAGACCGTCAGGATCGGTGACTGTGAGCGTCGATCAGAATGCTTGTGCGTGCGGTCAATTCATCCTCCCCAGGACCTGATGGAAGAAGCATCGCATCGACCACTGACAAGTTTTCGCATCGTCCTCGACCGAAATCGGTAGCTGCTCAAAGGAATAGGAGGTGGCGGAGACGTTCGCGCATCAGGAGCACACCGAGGGCGTTCCCGCCGTCGAAGTTCCGGTGCGTGTCACACGTGCACGACCCCCACACCTGGTCGTGCCAGGTGTTGCCTTCGATCAGGGTCGCGCCACCAGTGGCGGCGAGCCGACGGGCGAGTGAGGCATCGTCGAACTTGGCGGCCAGCACGTCGGCCATGGCGTCGAACCGAACGCGGTCCCAGTCGTCGACGAGGATGACCGAGCGGCCGATCCGTTTTGCCTCCGCAGGTGTCGGCGCGGTTCTGATCTGCTCGATGCTGTGTTCGTCCGTGGTCTTCGCGGACATGAAAGCGTGCTCGGCCGTGGGGAACTCCTGTCCGCGGAACAGGACTCGCGCCGGATAGAAGTTCGAGAGGAAGAAGTGCTTCCCTCGGAACGAGTCGATGACTCTCATCGCGTCAGTCGTCCCGTCCGCAGAGTTCTTCAGGGCAACCGTGCCAGGTGTTGACCGCTTCGACGATCGCCCGGGCCGCGAGCAGCGGCGGGTACGCCTCGGCGAGGTCGGTGAACTTCCGGATGCACCGCTCGACGTGGTCGTCGAAGAACGCGCACGTCTCGATCAGGCGGAACTCGTCCGCTACGCATTCGAGGACCCGGCGGTGCGGGACGAGGCGGGAGAACCAGCTCTCCACCTCCTCGACAGTGAGCGCGCAGTCCGGGTTGCCGCACTCGCACGGGTACAGCGGCGGCGAGACCTCGATGACGGTGGACGATGAGTGGCTCGTAGGCATGGGAACTCCTTGTGGTTCAGGTGGCGCGGTCGCCCGCGGCCGGCCCCGAGTGCGACCAGCCGTACAGAATGAACCGACCCACTGACAAGTTCTCCGATCGCGGTATTCTCAGGACAGCGGTTCGACGGAACTCCCGCCCAGGGCAGATCCCCTCCGCACGATCATTCGTGCTGCCCTGGGGGATTCGACGTGGCGCTGTTGCGGGTCACCGCGAACCGACTGCTCGAGGAGTACACCTCGGAGTCGCTCGTGGAGAAGCTGCTGGAACGCATGTTGTTCGAACGCGGAATCACTGTGGGCGAGGCCGAGCGCAGGTCGTGGGGCAACAGCCTGCCGTCGTTCGCCGCCGATCTGCGGCACGGCGGGCTCGGCGATGTCGAGCTCCTCATCGAGTACAAGCTGCCGCTGTCCTCCCGCCGCGCTGACGTCGTGCTCGCGGGGGTTCACCCCGCGACCGGAGCGCCGTCGTACGTGGTGGTCGAGCTCAAGCAGTGGTCGTCGGCGTCGGCGTTCGAGGGCGATCCGGCACTGGTGACCGTGCCGCACCTCGGCGGGCCGATCTCGCACCCCGTCGCGCAGGTCGCCGGCTACTGCGAGTACATCGGCGACTTCGCCCGAGCGCTGCGGGATCAGCCGGACCCGCTGGCGGGAGTGGCGTACCTGCACAACGTGCACGACCCCGGCGCGGTCGCCGACCTCGCCGACTACCCGGCGACGGTCGCGGGGCGGATGTTCACCGGCGCGGACACCGACGCGATGCTCGACTACCTTCGGACGCGACTGAAGCCGGGGGCACCGTCGGGCTACGCGGCGGACCTCCTGCTGAACTCGCCTGCCGCGCCATCGCAACAGCTCCTGGCGGTGGCGGCGGAGGAGGTACGCGAGCGTCAGGTCTTCCACCTGCTCGGCAACCAGCGGCTCGCCGTCGACCTGGTGCTGCACGATGTCGAGCGGGCCCGCGCGGCCGACACCAAACGGGTACTCGTGGTCACGGGCGGGCCCGGGAGCGGGAAGAGTGCGATCGCGCTCGCGGTTCTCGGTGATCTCGCCCGACGGGGCCGGACAGTGCTGCACGCCACCGGGTCCCGCTCGTTCACCACGACGCTGCGGCAGGTCGCGGGGGCGCGGGCGCCGCGCGTTCAGGCGATGTTCAAATACTTCAATCAGTTCGTCACCGCGGACCGCAACGGGCTTGACGTGCTGATCCTCGATGAGGCGCACCGTATTCGGGAGACCTCGGCGAACCGGTACACCCGCGCCGCTGATCGAACGGGGCGGCCGCAGGCGGACGAGTTGATCGCCGCAGCTCGGGTGCCGTTGTTCCTCCTCGACGAGCACCAGGTGGTACGCCCCGGCGAGCTCAGGTCGCTGAGCCAGATCCGCGCGTACGCGGCGTCGTTGGGGCTCGAGACGGTGCACGTACGACTGGACGACCAGTTCCGGTGCGGCGGCAGCGACCGATACGTCGAATGGGTTCTCGATCTCGTCGGGCTGGGGGAGCGCGCGCCGTGGACGTGGACGGGCGACGAGGGCTTCGAGGTCCGCGTCGCGGAGACGCCCTGGGAATTGGAGCGGATCCTCGGTGAGCAACGCGACAAGGGGTACTCGGCGCGGATGACGGCAGGCTACTGCTGGCCGTGGAGCGACGCGACTCCGGAGCGGACTCTGGTGCCGGACGTGGTGATCGACGACTGGGCGCGCCCCTGGAACTCCAAGTCCGACAGGCGTATGGGGGAGATCCCGCCGTCGCAGCTGTGGGCGACGGAGCCGGGCGGTTTCGGGCAGGTGGGCTGCGTTTACACCGCCCAGGGCTTCGAATACGACTGGAGCGGCGTGATCCTCGGCCCCGACCTCGTCTGGCGCGGTGGCCGGTTCACCGTGCGGCGGGATCAGAACCGCGACCCCAGTCTGAAGTCGAAGAAGAACCTCACCGACGTGCGCTTCGACCTGCTGATCCGCAACACCTACAAGGTGCTGCTCACTCGCGGCATGGTCGGCACCGTCTTGTACTCCACCGACGAAGAGACCCGCGAGGCGCTGCGGCGCCTCGTGCAGCACTAACGAAACGAGCTCGGCCCGACAGGCTTCCGCACAGGACACGCCTCCACCCGATGCGAACCCTGAAGGGCGCATGGGCAATGACGGCATGGATCTTCTCGGTCTCCTCCGCTCACCCGGAGAACCTGAGCTACGGATTCACCAAGGGGTATTGGGACACTCCCGATCACCGCGACGTCGAGGAGGGTGATGAGCTGTATTTCTGGGTGGCTGGAGGCGGCTCGCTCAGTGGGGTCGCAATCGCGACGAGTGACCCACAGCCGATCGCTCGGCCCGGCCGTCCTCAGCTCGAGGATCTCGAGCCGGTGTGGGGTGGTACACGGCTGTACAAGGATCGGATCTACCTTGAGCCGTACTCGACGGCGCCGATCGAATCGCCGACGGCGGGACAGCTCCTCCGTGCGCTCGGCTACTCCGAGACGGAGACGGTCCGCCTCCGGCAGCCTTTCGCAATCAGTGACGAGCGCGCACTCTCCTTCCTCCGGAGCTGCTTCCACATCTCAGCGGTCGATCTCGTCACAGTCGGGTCGGCCGCGTCCGGCGACGACTATCAACGACGGGAGCACCGCCGCTCAGTGTCCGAGAGGGTTGAGCGCGTTGGACAGGCGACGTTCCGAAAGAACGTGATGGCCGCCTATGCGGGACGTTGCGCCGTGACCGGTGAGGCCGTTGAAGAGACCCTCGAGGCCGCTCACATCCTCGACTACGGGAGCCACGCGATCAGTGACCGGTGGAACGGAGTTCTTCTCAGGGCGGATATCCATCGGCTGTTCGACGCCCGGCTGTTGCAGATCGATGCCACGGGTGGACTCGAGTTCGACACTTCGCTGGAAGCAACCGCCTACTGGCACTTACGGGAACGGACGGCGTTCGTCCCGCGGGACGCGGCCAAGGCGAAGCGTGCAGGCGCATTCGCGCAGAGGATCGCGTTGGACGCGATCGCGGCGCACGATCCCCCGCGGGTGAATCAGCCGCCGCGCGCATCCACGACCGGCGTGGCACGACGTGCAGCCGAGCGCCGTCTCGGGGGAGCTTGAACCGAGGCCCTGGTCGATGAGCTCTTCGTCCGGTCGGGGCAGGGGCCGTGGTACCCGTTCGGACGGGTTTTCGCCCGCGCCGCAATGAACGCCAACGAACCGATCGCTTCCGTCGTTTCCGGTCCCCACACCGTCCGGCGCAAGGGGCGCGCCACCGCTGCTTCCTTCCATCCCGACGAGGTGCTGTTCCCACTCGAGGCCGTCACACCTGCCCGGTGGCCCGACGGTGCGCTCGCCGGGACCTGGGTGCTCCTCTACCGCGACGACGGCGCGGCGATCCGACTGGAGGTGTCCCAACCCGCCGGTTTCGACAGTGACACCGGGCAGTTCACCGGCTGGACGGTGCGTGTCCTGCTCGACGACTGGCGCCCGGGCGATCGGCGCCGTCCGCCCTCGGGCATCGGTGCCGGGCTCGACCTGCAACTGGTGCGCTCGGTCGCATGATGGGCCGGGCGTGCAAGAACGGCCCGCGCGGGCAGGAGCGGCCGCACAGGCTCTGTCAAACCGGGGCGCGCACCGTCGGGCATGGGGTAGTGATGGTCCATGCCCGAACCGATCCTGCCCCTGGCCTCCACGATGCAAGACGAGCAACTATCGCTCGCGACCCTCCTCAAACACGCCACCACCTGGTACGCGGACGCCGCGGAGGTAGCCACGTGGACGCCGGAGAAGACGACCCGGATGAGCTTCCGGGAGATGGGGCGCGACGCGGCCCGGCTCGCGCACGCGCTGACGGCACTCGGCGTGGTGCCGGGGGACCGGGTGGGCACCTTCCAGTGGAACAACAACGAGCACATGACGGCGTACGTCGCCATTCCGGCGATGGGCGCAGTGCTGCACACGATCAACATCCGCCTGTTCCCCGAGCAGATCACCTACATCGCCAATCACGCCGCGGACCGCGTGATCATCACCGACGGCAGCCTGATCCCGCAGCTCAACGCGGCGATCGGCGGCATGACCACGATCGAGCACGTCGTCGTGGTCGACGGCGACAAGGGCCTGGTCGAGGCGCCTCAGGGGGTGCAGCTGCACGACTACCGTGAGCTGCTCGACGCGCAGGGCGACGAGTACGACTGGCCGGACATCGACGAGCGCGCCGCCGCGGCGGCCTGCTACACCTCCGGCACTACCGGCGACCCCAAGGGCGTCATGTACAGCCACCGCAGCATCTGGCTGCACTCCACCGCGGTCTGCGCCAGCTACGGCCTGGGGATGGGCCCGAACGACACGGTGCTGCCGATCGTGCCCATGTTCCACGCGATGAGCTGGGGCACGCCCTTCGGTGCGTTGATGTCCGGTGCCTCGCTGATCCTGCCCGACCGCTACCTGCAGCCCGAGCCCATGGTCCGCCTCCTCGCTGAGGAGAAGCCGACGATCTCGGCCGCGGTCCCGGCGGTCTGGATCGGCATCGTCAACCACCTCGACAAGCACCCGCAGGACATCACCCACCTCCGGCACATCGCGTGCGGCGGCTCGGCGGTCCCGCTCAGCCTCGCCCAGGCGCTGGATCGGCACGGCGTGCCGATCGTCCAGGCCTGGGGCATGACGGAGACCTCCCCACTGGCGAGCATCGCCTGGCCGCCACGGGGCGTCACCGGCGACGACGCCTGGGCCTACCGCAACACGCAGGGCAGGTTCCTCCCGGGCGTGCAGGGGCGACTCGTCGACGACCTGGGCGAGGTCGTTCCCGCCGACGGCGTCTCCCAGGGCGAGGTGCAGGTGCGCGGCCCCTGGATCACGGGCAGCTACTACAGTCCCGAGGGTGCCGAGCCCGTGGGCGCGGACAAGTTCGAGGGCGGGTGGCTGCGCACCGGTGACATCGGCAAGGTGACCCAGGACGGCTACGTGACCCTCGTGGACCGGTCCAAGGACGTCATCAAGTCCGGCGGCGAGTGGATCAGCTCCGTCGAGCTCGAGAACGAGGTCATGGCCCACCCCGCGGTGCTCGAAGCGGTGGCCATCGGCGTACCGGATCCGAAGTGGGACGAGCGTCCGCTGGTCGCGGTCGTCCTCCACCCCGATGCTCAGGTCACCATCGCTGAGCTGCGAGAACATCTCACCGGGAAGTTCGCGAAGTGGCAGATTCCGGATAACTGGGCGTTCATCGCCGAGGTTCCGAAGACCTCCGTCGGCAAGTTCGACAAGAAGGTTCTGCGGGCGCAGCACGCGGGCGGCGGCCTGGACGTGCGCAGCGAATAGCGAGTCGGACAGGCGTGTCAAAACATCAAGGGTTGACATGATGATGCATTCTGAAAGGCGTGCTCGAACAGTCTGATGATCCGCGCTGGGTCGCCGCTGCCAATTGGGCGGCGGCCGGCGGTTTCGGCGTGGGCGCGATCGCGCAGCGCGAGGGGGTTACCCGGATCGACGCGCTGTTGGCGATCATCGAGGAATGGCGCCGGGCCCCGGACCTGTTCACGCGGTCGCCCGCGATCGCGGTTCCGGTAGGGGTCGAGCAGTGTCCGGACTGCGGGATCTGGTTCTCCGATGTGGATGCGCACAGCCTGGTGCACCGCGGCCCGGGCGTCCGCGAGCCGCACGATTCCGTGCCGGACGGGACGCGGCGCACCGTCGGGACCGCCGGGCATGGGACGCGTCCCCGACGGTTCCGGGCCCCGGTTCCGGAGGCCGGGCCGGATCCTCGGCGCATCCGGCACGGGTCCCCCCTCGCCGAACCGCCCGAGGGCGCGCCCTGGAGCACCTGGGCGGAGGCGGCGAACTGGGCGGCGGCCAACGGCCTCGGTCCGAGCCGCCTCGCCGACCGCGTGGGCAGCGACGCCGCGTCGGTCACCGTCGCGATCATCGACGCCTGGAGTCACGACCCGGCCTCGTTCACGGTGCCCGCTGCGGTCAACGTGCCGGGCGGCGCGCTGAAGCAGTGCCCGGCGTGCGGCCTGTGGTTCGCGAGCGTCGACAACCACATCGCGGCGCACGGTCGGATCAGTGGGGCGCGGCGCGGCTCGGTACCGGTGCCGGAGCTGTGGAACCTCCGGGCCGACCACGACGGGCACGCCGCGCCGCGCACCGCCTTCGAGCACGCAATGGAACGGGCCGGCCACCTCGACCACTACCTGGAATTGCGGAGGTCGGTGCTCGAGCATCTCAGCCCGCCGCAGTTCCGCAGCCGCATCGACGCCTCGCAGCGGCGCGTGACGGAGATCCTGCGCCTGATCTCGAGCGACCGCGGCTACGAGGCGGCCGTGGGTGAACTCCTCGTATCGCGGCCGGGGTTGCTGTTCGACGACGGCGACCGCGTGCAGTGCCACCTGTGCGGTCTGTGGATGGCGATGATCACGCCGCATCTGGGGGTCCACGACATCGCGGCCACCGGCTATCGCGAGCGATTCGACCTCGCGGAGGACGATCCGTTGGTCTCGCGGAGCATGCTTCCCGGGGCTCACAGCAGAGGTCGCCGATCCCGCAGGTGATCACCAGGTAGCCCGATGCCGGCGTCCAGCAGCGCAGGTCAGGATCTTCCGCATGACCACGATGAAGATGAAGAAGTTGATCGGATCAGCACTCCTGGGCGCCACGATCGTCGGCGGCGTCGCGTCTGTCGGAGCCGGCGTCGCGTCGGCCGATCCCGGACCGAACTGGAACATCCAGCACGACCACCGCGGCGACCGGCCGGTCAACCGTCCCATCGACAACCGCTGGCACCCGCGGACGAACGGTGAGGACCCGAACTGGCGGCCCGGCCCCGTCTTCCACCAGGGCGGATGGCACCAGCCGGTCTGGGACGCCGGGCGGCACCACTGGGGCTTCTGGCTCGGCCCGATCTGGATCCCCATCGGCTGACCACCTGAGGCGGACGATGCGCGTCTGCGGACGCGGCTCGGACCACCACCCACCGAACCTGTCGGCCACCCGTCCTAATCTGGACGGGTGGCCGATCCGCAGAGTTACCGTCCCGCACCGGGCACCATTCCCACGCAGCCCGGCGTGTACAAGTTCCGGGACAAGCACGGCCGCGTCATCTACGTGGGCAAGGCGAAGTCGCTGCGCAGCCGCCTGAACTCCTACTTCGCCGATGTCTACGGACTGCACCCGCGCACGCAGCAGATGGTCACCACCGCGTCGTCGGTCGAGTGGACGGTGGTGGGCACCGAGGTCGAGGCGCTGCAGCTCGAGTACAACTGGATCAAGGAGTTCGACCCGCAGTTCAACGTCCGCTACCGGGACGACAAGACGTACCCGATGCTGGCGGTCACCCTTAACGAGGAGTATCCGCGGCTGTACGTCTACCGCGGGCCGCGGCGCAAAGGCGTGCGGTACTTCGGCCCCTACAGCCACGCCTGGGCCATCCGAGAGACGCTGGACCTGCTGCTCCGCGTCTTCCCCGCACGGACCTGCTCGGCGGGAGTGTTCAAGCGGCACAGCCAGATGGGGCGCCCCTGCCTGCTCGGCTACATCGACAAGTGCTCGGCGCCGTGCGTGGGTCGCGTCACGGCCGAGCAGCACCGCGACATCGTCCTGGACTTCTGCGACTTCCTCGCCGGCCGGACGGACAACCTGATCAAGCAGCTCGAGACCGACATGCTCACGGCCAGCGAGGAGCTGGACTTCGAGCGCGCCGCGCGCCTGCGCGACGACGTCTCCGCGCTCCGCAAGGCCGTCGAGAAGCAGGCCGTGGTGCTCGGCGACGGCACCGACGCCGATGTCGTCGCCTTCTCGGCCGACGAGCTCGAGGCCGCGGTACAGATCTTCCACGTCCGGGGCGGCCGGGTCCGCGGCCAGCGCGGGTGGGTGGTCGAGAAGCCCGGCGATGCGGAGCAGAACGAGCACGCGGAGCTGCTGGAGCAGTTCGTCACCCAGTTCTACGGCGAGGAGGCCGAGCGGGCGAAACAGTCGGGGGAGGACGCGCCCAACCCGGTGCCGCGCGAGGTCCTCGTCCCCGTGCTGCCGGACGACGCGGACGAGCTGCAGGACTGGCTCTCCGGGCTGCGGGGCGCCCGCGTCTCGCTGCGGATCCCGCAGCGCGGCGACAAGCGCACGCTGATGGAGACCGTGGAGCGCAACGCCGTCGAGGCACTGCACCAGCACAAGCTCAAGCGCTCGGGTGATCTCACGGCCCGTTCGGCGGCCCTGCAGGGCCTGCAGGACGCGCTGGATCTGGACGAGGCGCCGTTGCGCATCGAGTGCGTGGACATCAGCCACATCCAGGGTTCCGACGTGGTGGCATCGCTGGTCGTCTTCGAGGACGGACTGGCCAAGAAGTCGGACTACCGCCACTACGGCATCAAGGAGGCCGCGGGCGACGGTCACAGTGACGACGTCGCGTCGATCGCCGAGGTCACCCGTCGGCGCTTCCTGCGACACAAGTCCGACGGCGGTGCCGGCACCGCGGCGACCGACCCGGTGGCGGACTCGGGGGACGGTGGAGACCTGGCCCCGGAGGCGGCGATCGACCCGCAGACGGGGCGGCCCCGCCGGTTCGCGTACCCGCCGAACCTGTACGTGGTCGACGGTGGCGCGCCCCAGGCCGCGGCCGCGCAGGAGGTGCTCGACGAACTCGGCGTCACCGATGTCGCGGTCGTGGGCCTCGCCAAGCGGCTCGAGGAGGTGTGGGTGCCGGGCGAGGACGACCCCGTCATCCTGCCGCGCAGCTCCGACGCGTTGTTCCTGCTGCAGCGGGTGCGCGACGAGGCTCACCGGTTCGCGATCTCCTTCCACCGCAGCAAGCGGTCGAAGCGGATGACGGTCAGCGCGCTGGATGCGATCCCCGGCCTCGGTGATACGCGCAAGGCCGCGCTCATCAAGCATTTCGGGTCCGTGGCGAAACTGCGGGAGGCGAGCCTGGAGGACATCGTCGAGGTCCCCGGGATCGGGCTCACGACCGCGCGCACCGTGCTCGACGGCCTGCGTACCGACAGCGCGTGAACGTGCCTGGCGTGGTGGCGCAGGTCGCCCCTGTCCTCGTCTTCCTGCTCGCGATCACGGTGGTCGCCGAGGTCGCGCAGCTGGCAGGCGTGTTCGACGCGCTCGGGGTGCTGGCCGCCCGGCTCGGCCGCGGCCGGGTGCTGTTCATGTGGCTGTGGGTGGTGCTGGTCGCGTGCGCTGCCACCGTCGTCCTGAGCCTGGACACGACGGCGGTGCTGCTCACCCCGGTGGTCCTCGCGGCCGCCCTCCGCCTCGGGATCGCGCCGTTGCCCTTCGCGATGACCACGGTGTGGCTGGCGAACACGGCCTCGCTGCTGCTGCCGGTGTCCAACCTCACCAACCTGCTCGCCGTCTATCACCTCGACGGCGGCGTGCGGGCGTACCTCGCGCTGTCCTGGCGGCCCGCGCTGGCCGCGATCGCGGTCACCGTCGCGCTGCTGTGGTGGCTGCACCGCCGTGCGCTGCGCGGCACGTACGCGGTGCCCGCGCACGAGCCGCCGCCGGACCGGGTGCTGTTCCGCGTCGCCGCTGCGGCCTGCGCCGCGCTCGGGCCCGCGTTCGCGCTCGGCGCCCCGCCCTGGGCCGCGGCGACGGTGGCGGCGGTGGTTCTGGCCGGCACGCTGGCGGTCCGGCAGCCGCGGCGGCTCCGCGAGGTCGTGGTGCCGTGGCGGATGGTCGTGGTGCTCGTAGCCGTGTTCGCCGTGCTCCAGACGGCGCTGCGTTTCGGCCTGGAGGACGTCCTGAGGTCGGTCGCGGGGGCGGGCGCGGCACCGTCGGACCTGCTGCGGCTGGCGGGGGTCGGGGCCCTCGCCGCGAACGGCGTCAACAACCTGCCGGCCTACCTCGCCCTCGAACCCGCCGCGGCGGGAGAACCCGTGCGGCTCATGGCTCTCCTGATCGGCGTGGGAGTGGCGCCGGTCGTCACGCTGTGGGCGTCCCTGGCCACCCTTCTGTGGCGGGAGCGGTGCACCCGCGCGGGGGTGCGGATCTCCGCCCGCCGGTTCGCGTCCCACGGCGTGCTGCTCGCCGTTCCCGCGACGGTCGCCGCGGTCCTGGTTCTCTGACGCGTCAGGTATGCCCGGTTGCTCCCGATCTCGTCACGCTTAGTGTAGCGTCGCCTTACTCCCGCCCGCCGTGAGTGATTTCGTTGCACAAGAAAAGGATTCGACGATGTCGTTGCGCACGCGTACCACCCTGGCCGCCGCACTGGTGGCGGTGGCCTCCCTCACGATCACCTCCTGCGGCTCGAGCGGCGACGGTGCGGCACCGTCGAGCTCCGGCGCCGCGGGCGGCGACCTGACGCTCTACAACGCCCAGCACGACACCCTCGCCAAGGAGTGGGTCGCGAAGTTCACCGAGCAGACCGGCATCAAGGTCACGATCCGGCAGGGCAAGGATTCCGAACTGGCGCAGCAGATCATCGCCGAGGGCGACCGCTCGCCCGCGGACGTCTTCCTCACCGAGAATTCGCCCGCGATGACCCAGGTCGAGAACAAGGGCCTGTTCGCCGACGTCGACCCGGCGACCCTCGCCCAGGTGGCGGGCGGCCTCAAGCCGTCCACGGGCAAGTGGACCGGCATCGCCGCCCGCTCGACGGTGCTGGTCTACGACAAGCGCAAGGTCACCCCCGAGCAGTTGCCGAAGTCGATGACCGACCTCGCGAGCCCGGAGTGGAAGGGACGCTGGAGCGCGTCGCCGTCGGGCGCCGACTTCCAGGCCATCGTGTCGGCGTACCTGCAGCTCAAGGGCGAACAGGCCACCAAGGACTGGCTCGCCGCGATGAAGGCGGGCGCGAAGGAGTACAAGGGCAACGGCGCCGCGATGAAGGCCGTCAACGCCGGTGAGGTCGACACCGCGCTCATCTACCACTACTACTTCTACGGCGATCAGGCCAAGACCGCCGAGAACTCCGCCAACGTGGGCACGCACTACTTCCGCAACCAGGATCCGGGTGCCTTCGTGTCGATCTCGGGCGGCGGCGTGCTGAAGTCCTCGAAGAAGCAGGCCCAGGCGCAGCAGCTGCTGAAGTTCATCACCTCCAAGACCGGCCAGGAGGTCCTCGAGAAGGGCACCTCCTTCGAGTACCCCGTGGCCTCGGGCGTCCCGGCCAATCCGAAGCTGGTCCCCATGGCCGACCTGCAGGCGCCGACCGTCGACCCGGCCAAGCTCAACGGCCCCGAGGTCGTGAAGCTGATGACTGAGGCGGGCCTGCTCTGAGGCTGCTCACCCTCGCGGCCGCCGCCATCGCGGCGGTCGCGGCGGTGCCGCTGGGCTTCGTCGTCTACACCACGATCGACACCGGCTGGTCGGAGTCGGTCCGGCTGGTCTTCCGGCCCCGCGTCGGCGAACTGCTCATCAACACCGTGCTGCTCACGCTGGTGGCCGTGCCGCTGAGCGTGGTCGTCGGCGTGGGCGGCGCGTGGCTGGTCGAGCGGACCTCGCTGTGGGGCCGTCGCGCGTGGTCGCTCCTGCTGGCAGCGCCACTCGCGATCCCCGCCTTCGTCGGCAGCTACGGCTGGGTCTCCGCGATCCCGTCGCTCGGCGGACTGTGGTCGGGCGTGCTCATCGCGGTGCTGTTCTACTATCCGCTCGTCTACATCCCGGTCGCCGCGGCGTTGAGTCGACTCGACCCCGCCCTCGAGGAGTCCGCGGCCGCGCTCGGCCTCGGGCGGTGGGCGGTGTTCGTCCGGGTCGTCCTCCCGCAGCTGCGGCTGGCGACCCTCGGCGGGGCCGTGCTCGTGGCGCTGCACCTCCTCGCGGAGTACGGCGCCTTCGCCATGATCCGGTTCGACACCTTCACCACGGCGATCATGGTCCAGTACCAGTCGACCTTCAACGGCGCCGCGGGATCGATGCTCGCCGGCGTGCTGGCTCTGCTGTGCCTGCTCCTACTCCTCGCCGAGGTCGCCGCCCGGGGGCGGGCCCGGTACGCGCGGGTCGGGTCCGGGGCGGTCGCGAAACCCGCCCGGATCCCGTTGGGCGGGTATCAGATCGGCGCGCAGCTCGCGCTGTTCACCCTCGTCGCCGCAGCGCTGGGCTTGCCACTGTGGTTCGTCGTGCGTTGGACGGTGCGCGGCGCCGCGTCGACGGTGCCGGCCGACCTGATCGACGCCCTCGGCACCTCGCTGGGGTACGGCGCGGTCACCGCGGTGGTCACCGTCGCCGCCGCGTTCCCGCTGGCCTACCTCGCCGTCCGTGAGCCGAACCGGATCACCCGCACTCTGGAGGCATCCACGTACGTCAGCAGCGCGATGCCGGGCATCGTCATCGGGCTGGCGCTGGTCACCGTCTCGATCCGCGCGGTACCGGACCTCTACCAGAGCGCGACGGTGCTGGTCCTCGCCTACGTGCTGCTCTTCCTGCCGCGCGCCGCCGTGGGCCTGCGGGCGGGCCTGGCGCAGGCGCCGGTCTCGCTGGAGGAGGCGGCCCGCGCTCTCGGCGCGCCGCCCCCGATCGCCTTCGCACGCATCACCCTCCGCCTCACCGCGCCCGCGTCGGCGGCGGGCGCGGCCCTCGTCTTCCTCGCCGTCACCAACGAGCTGACGGCGACGCTGATCCTGGCGCCCAACGGAACCCGCACCCTCGCGACCGAGTTCTGGGCGCGCAGCAGCGAGATCGACTATCCCGGCGCCGCGCCCTACGCCATGGCGATGGTGCTCCTGTCGCTGCCCACCACCTACCTGCTGTTCCGCCAGTCCCGACGGGCCGCCGGACGCACCACCCGGACGAGAGGAGCCGCATGAGCGCCGAACTCGCCCTGCGCGGTCTCACCAAGCGCTACGGCGCCGACACCGTGCTGCGGGACGTCGACCTGACGGTGGCAGCGGGCTCGATCACCGCCGTCGTCGGGCCCTCCGGTTCCGGGAAGACGACGCTGCTCCGGCTCGTCGCGGGCTTCGCTCGGCCCGACGCCGGTAGCGTCCGGCTCGGCGACCGCGAGCTCGCCTCGGACACCGCGTGGGTCGCGGCGCACCGACGCGGCGTGGGCTACGTGGCGCAGGACGGCGCGCTGTTCCCGCATCTGTCGGTGGCCCGCAACATCTCGTTCGGCCTCGGTCGGTCGCCGCTGCCGGCCCGGCGCCGGGAGGTCGCCCGCCGGGTCGACGAGCTGCTCGCGATGGTGTCGCTGGACCCGGTTCTGGCGCGCCGATTTCCGCACGAACTGTCGGGCGGGCAGCAGCAGCGCGTCGCGCTCGCGCGCGCCCTCGCCGGCCGGCCGCGGATCATGCTCCTCGACGAGTCCTTCTCCGCCCTCGACGCGGGCCTGAGGGTCGCGACCCGCGCCGCCGTCGCGGAGGTGCTCGGCGCGGCCGGGATCACGACGGTGCTCGTCACCCACGACCAGGCCGAGGCGCTCTCGTTCGCCGACCAGGTCGCGGTCCTGCGCGATGGCGTCCTCGCGCAGGTCGGCCCGCCGGCCCGGGTCTACGCGCGTCCCGACTCCGAGGTCGTGGCCCGGTTCCTCGGCGACGTCGTGCTGCTCGACGGTGTCGTCGACGGCACCGTCGCCGACACCCCGCTGGGGCGGATCCCGCTGGCGGAGGGCGCCACCGGTACCACGGGCGCGACGGGGACTGTACTGCTCCGGCCCGAACAGATCCGGATCGCGGGGGAGGGGGCGCTCGCCACCGTCACCCGGGTGGAGTTCTTCGGTCCCGACGCGACGGTCACCGTGGCGCTGGGCGACGGGACCGTCGTCGTCCTCCGACACCCGAGCACCGAGCTGCCCGTCGCCGGCGACAGGGTGGCGCTCCGTGTGGTCGGCTCTGCGGTGCCGCTGACGACCTGAGCGTCAGCTGCCGCCGAGCACGACTCCCTCGCGGCGCGGGTCGGCACCGCCGGCGTACACATCGCCCTGCTTCACGATCGCCGACAGTCCCGAGACCTGTGGCGCGAGGTTGAGCTGATGACCGAGTGCCCGGAGCTGCTCGACGACCTTCCGCCCCTCGTCGGTCGCCAGGGCGGGATGGGCGCTGTCCACGTTGGTCTTCGGCGAGTTCGCGGCGCCGAAGTTGACCATGCCCACCGCCTGCTGCGGATTCAGCTGCCAGTCCGTGAGGCCGATGATCGTCTTGATCACGAACTGGATGATCACGGCGCCACCGGGGGATCCGAGCGCACCGAGCACGTCCCCGCGGCCGCCGTCGGCGCCTCGGGCGAACAGGATCGTCGGCGACATCGAGCTGCGTGGCCGCTTGTTCGGCTGCACCCGGTTCGCGACCGGTTGCCCGGTGGAATCGACCGGCTCCGCGGAGAAGTCGGTGAGCTGGTTGTTGAGCAGGAAGCCGTCGACCATGTGGTACGAGCCGAAGGCCGACTCGACGGTGGTGGTCATCGACGCCAGGTTGCCGTACTTGTCGAGCACCGTGATGTGGCTGGTGCCGTGCTCCGGCGTGGTCGTGACGCCCGGTGTGGCGGTGGGGAACTCACCGGGTTTGGCGGTGCCCATCGTCTTGTTCCGATCGATCAGCTGGGCGCGGCCCGCCAGGTACGCGGGGTCGACGAGCGCGGCGGGCGAGCCGCCGGGCAGGGGGATGAAGTCGGGGTCGGCGATGTACTTGTCGCGGTCCGCGTACGCGAGCCGCTCGGCCTCGGAGACGAGGTGGATCGCCTCGGCGGTCGGGATGCCGCCGTCGGGACCGGGGTCCGCGCCGTGCACGGCGGCCGGTCCGAGCTTCGACAGGTCGAAGGAGTTCAGGATGCCGAGCGCCTGCGCGACGGTGATCCCGCCCGATGACGGTGCGGGCATGCCGCACAGCTCGCGGTCGCGGTACGGGGTGCAGACGGCGTCACGGATCTTCACGGCGTACTTCGCGAGGTCCTCCGTCGTCATCGTGCCCGCGGTGCGGCCACCCGTGGTGTCGTGCACGGACGCCACGATCGCGTCGGCGATCGCTCCGGTGTAGAACGCCTTCGCGCCCTCGGCGGCGATGGCGCCCAGGGTCTTCGCGTACGCGGGGTTCGTGAGCTTCACCCCCGCCTTCTTCGGCGCACCGTCGGGCTCGAGGAAGTACGCCTTGAGGTCGGCGTCGTTCACGAAGTTCTTCGCCTCGTCCGAGATCGCGCCGGCCAGGCGCGGGCTGATCTCGAACCCGTCGTCGGCCAGCTTCACGGCCGGGTCGAAGAGCTCGCGCCAGGTCTTGTTGCCGTGTTCGCCCTGGACCGCCTCGAGCAGGCGGAGCGCGCCGGGAACGCCGACCGCCCGGCCCGACGACCGGGCGTCGGGCTTCGGCGTCGTCCGGTCGGTGGGCGAGATCCAGCGCAGGTAGTTCTCGTCGGCGCTCGCGGGCGCCGTCTCCCGGCCGTCGTAGGCCTGGACCTTCTTCGTTTTCGCGTCGTAGTAGAGCAGGAAGGCGCCACCGGCGATGCCCGACGACTGCGGCTCTACGAGCCCGAGCACCGTCTGCGCGGCCACGAGCGCGTCGGCGGCGGTGCCACCCTTCGCCAGCACCTCGCAGGCGGCCTTCGTGGAGATCGGGTTCGCGGTCGCCACCGCGTAGTCCTTGGTGTGCGTGACCGGTAGGCCGGAGCGGTAGCCGGACGAGCCCTCGGGATTCGTGCTGATGTCCCGCGGACCGTTCGGCGACGACGTGGCCGAGGGCTGGTACATGGTGCCCGCCGCGCCGGTCGCGTCGCAGCCGCCCGCCGCGATCGTCACCGACGACGGTCCGCCGGACGGGCCACCGTCCGACCCGGACGTTCCGCACCCCGCCACGGCGAGGGGGATCACGAACGCGGCTGCCGCCGCCGACCTGAGACGGAACATGGAGTCCTCCAAGGAGTGAAGATCATCGCAACCTAACACCGGCCTGTGAGTGGTGCGAAGGGTTCGGCGAGACCCAGCGGAGGTTCGGCGGTCGTCAGCGGATGGAGGCGTCGGGCACCGTCGGCGGGCATTGGCCGCCGGCGGAGGTGGCCAGCTCGAAGTGCCACCACTCGTTGCCGAAGGTGCGGCACAGGCCCCACCTGTTCCCGTTCGCCTGCAGCCACGCCGCGCCCTGCCAGGGGCCGACGTCCACGGCCGCGCCGCGCACGTGTGTGGACTCGGCGGGCGGCAGCACCCACCGGCGGGCCGCGGTCGTCGAGCCGTACTGCGCGACGCCCTGGTTCCACAGTGCTTCCTGCTGCGCCCACGAGCGCTTCCCGGACGTGACGCTGAGCACGACGCCCTCGGCGGCCGCAGCCCGGTACGCGGCCGAGTACGCCTGCGCGAGGCCGGGATCGAGCCCGACGGTGCCCGGCACGGTGTCCGCCGATGCGGCGGGCGCGACCAGCACGGACGCCGCCGCGGCGAGAGCGGTGGCGAGGAGCACGACGGTGTGAGGGCGCGGCACGTCTGAAGACTCTAGGCTGGTCGGCAGGACCACTGAGCGACGAGGAGGGGCCGTGCGCCCGACCGGGGACCGGGAGATGAGAGCGGAGGAGCGGACCGTCGGCGAGCACCGCAGCGACGGCCCGATGGACGTTCTGCTGGTGACCGGGCTGTCCGGCGCGGGCCGCGGCACGGCCGCGAAGGTCCTGGAGGATCTCGGCTGGTACGTCGCCGACAACCTGCCGCCCGCGCTGATCAGCAACATGGTCGACATCTCGCTGGCGGACGAGTCGCGGATCCATCGGCTGTGCATCGTCACGGACGTCCGGTCGCGCACCTTCACGGGCGACTTCGCGAACATCCGGCGCGAGTTGCAGGGCAAGGACATCGAGCCGCGGGTACTGTTCCTCGACGCCTCGGACGAGACGCTGATCCGCCGGTTCGAGCAGGTGCGGCGCAAACATCCGCTCCAGGGCAGTGGCACGCTCGCCGAGGGCATCGCGGCCGAACGCCGGATCCTGCAGCCCATCCGGTCGACGGCCGACCTCGTACTGGATACCTCGAACCTGTCGGTGGCCCGGCTGCGTGAGACGATCGAGAACGCCTTCCGCACGCTGCGCTCCGGGACGATCACCGTCACCGTCGAATCCTTCGGCTTCAAGAACGGGATCCTGCTCGACGCGGACATGGTGCTGGACGTGCGGTTCCTGCCGAACCCGTTCTGGGTGCCGGAGCTGCGGCCGCTCAACGGCCTCACACCCGAGGTGTCCGGGTACGTGCTGGGGCAGAGCGGGGCGTCGGAGTTCCTCGACACCTACGCGAAGCTGCTCGACCCGCTGCTCGACGGCTACCGCCGGGAGGGCAAGACCTACCTCACGGTGGGCATCGGCTGCACCGGTGGCAAGCACCGCAGCGTGGCCATGACGGAGGAGCTCGTGCGCCGGCTGTCCGGCAAGCCGGGCATCGAAGTGCGTGCGGCGCACCGGGATCTGGGGCTGGAATGACTACAGCGTTGAAGGTGGCCTCGCTCGGCGGCGGCCACGGACTGTTCGCCACCCTGCGTGCGGCCCGTGCACTGGACGCCGAGATCACCGCGATCGTCACCGTCGCCGACGACGGCGGATCGTCCGGTCGGCTGCGGGGGGAGTTGGGCATCATTCCCCCGGGGGACCTGCGGATGGCGCTCGCGGCGCTCATGCCCGATGACGACCGTGGCGAGTTCTGGGCCGGCATCCTGCAGCACCGCTTCGGTGGCGGCGGCGCGATGGCCGGTCATCCGGTGGGGAACCTGTTACTCGCCGGGCTGTGCGAGGTGCTGGGCGACCCCGTCGAGGCGCTGGACGCGATCGGGGACCGGTTCGGGGTACAGGGCAGGGTGCTGCCGATGGTGCCCGGCCCGCTGCGGATCGAGGCCGATGTGACCGGGCTGGAGGACGATCCGCGCCTCTCGCGCGTTATCCGCGGCCAGGTGGCCGTCGCCGTGACGCCGGGCCAGGTACGGCGAGTGCGGCTGCTGCCGCCGCACCCCGAGGCGTGCGTCGACGCGGTCGAGGCGATCATGGCCGCCGACGTCGTGACTCTGGGGCCCGGATCGTGGTTCAGCTCCGTCATCCCGCACGTCCTGGTCCCCGAGCAGCTCGACGCTCTGCGGCGCACGTCGGCGCGTCGCGTGCTCATCCTCAACCTGGCGCCCGAGCCGGAGGAGACCGGCGGGTACTCGCCGGAGCGGCACCTGCACGTGCTCGCCGCGCACGCTGAGGGCCTGAAGTTCGACGACATCATCGTCGACGCCGCGACGGTGCCGCCGGGCACCGAGCGCGAGCACCTGATCCGCGCGACCGCGCTGTTCGGCGCCCGTCCGCACTTCGTCGACGTGGGGGTCCCCGGATCGCACCAGCACGACCCGGTCTCCCTGGCGCGCGGGCTGCGGGCGGTGTTGGACACCTGACCCGATGCGGATCCCGGAGCAGTCGCGTCCTCCGACCGGACCAATTCTGCGGAGAACCGCCACGTCGCGAGGGGCCGCGGACAGCGGGCTTCGCCGCCGTCACCGTTGCTCCCGGTAATGGCCTACAGTGAATGTCTCTTCACACAATCCGTACTCGAAGCCCGGAAGGACGGCGTAGTGGCGCTCACATCCCAGGTCAAGGACGAGCTCAGTCGGCTCTCCATCAACCAGGTGAGCGCGCGTCGCGCAGAGGTCGCCTCGCTCCTGCGGTTCGCGGGCGGCCTGCACATCCAGGGCGGACGGGTGATCGTCGAGGCCGAGGTGGACATGGGGATCACTGCCCGCCGCCTCCGCAAGGAGATCCTCGATCTCTACGGCTACAACTCCGATGTGCACGTCCTCAGCGCCGGCGGGTTGCGCAAGGCCGCCCGATACATCGTCCGCGTGGTCAAGGACGGCGAGGCCCTCGCGCGGCAGACCGGCCTGCTGGACATGCGCGGCCGCCCCGTCGTCGGCCTGCCCTCGCAGATCGTGGGCGGCTCGGTGCACGACTCGGAGGCCGCCTGGCGCGGCGCCTTCCTCGCCCACGGTTCGCTCACCGAGCCGGGGCGCTCCAGCGCGCTCGAGGTCTCCTGCCCCGGGCCCGAGGTCGCGCTCGCCATCGTCGGCTGCGCGCGGCGCCTCGGCGTCACGGCGAAGGCCCGCGAGGTCCGTGGTGCGGACCGCGTCGTCGTCCGCGACGGGGAGGCGATCGGTGCGCTGCTGACCCGCATGGGGGCCAACGACACCCGCCTGGTGTGGGAGGAGCGGCGCATGCGGCGCGAGGTCCGCGCCACCGCGAACCGTCTGGCGAACTTCGACGATGCCAATCTCCGGCGGTCCGCCCGGGCCGCCGTGGCCGCGGCCGCGCGCGTCGAGCGTGCGCTCGAGATCCTCGGCTCGGACGTGCCCGATCATCTCGCCCAGGCGGGATCGCTGCGCGTGCAGCACCGTCAGGCCTCGTTGGAGGAGCTCGGCCAGCTCGCCGACCCCCCGATGACCAAGGACGCCGTCGCCGGCCGGATCCGGCGGTTGCTCTCGATGGCGGACAAGCGGGCCGCCGCCGACGGCGTGCCGGACACCGAGTCCGCGGTCACCGCGGACATGCTCGACGAGGGCTGAACAGGCCGGAACGGGCACGAACGGGGCCGATCGGACACCGTCGACAACCGAGCGGGGAGGGTGCTCCGGAGCTACCGTTGACGGGCAGGCATTCCTCACCCGAAGGAGCACCACTGTGACTGTTCGTGTAGGCGTCAACGGGTTCGGCCGGATCGGCCGGAACTTCTTCCGGGCGGTGGCTGCCCAGAAGGCGCTCGGTACCACCGACATCGAGATCGTGGCGGTCAACGACCTCACCGACAACGCCACCCTCGCCCATCTCCTGAAGTTCGACTCGATCCTCGGCCGGTACGACGCCGACGTCGTGGCCGATGGGGACACCATCCGGGTCGGCGATCAGGTCATCAAGGCTCTGGAGGTGCGCGAGGGGCCGTCGGCGCTGCCCTGGGGCGACCTCGGCGTCGACGTGGTCATCGAGTCGACGGGCATCTTCACCGCCCGTGACAGGGCGAAGGGGCACCTGGATTCCGGTGCCAAGAAGGTCATCATCTCCGCGCCCGCGGCCGACGCCGACATCACCATCGTGATGGGTGTCAACGACGACAAGTACGACGGCAGCCAGGACGTCATCTCCAACGCCTCGTGTACCACCAATTGCCTCGGGCCGCTGGCCAAGGTGGTCAACGACGAGTTCGGCATCGTCAGCGGGCTGATGACCACGGTCCACGCGTACACCCAGGACCAGAACCTGCAGGACGGCCCGCACAAGGACCTGCGCCGCGCCCGCGCCGCCGCGATCAACGTGGTGCCGACGTCCACGGGCGCGGCCAAGGCCATCGGCTTGGTGTTGCCCGAGCTCGCGGGCAAGCTCGACGGCTACGCGCTGCGCGTGCCGATCCCCACCGGATCGGTCACCGATCTCACCGTCGAGCTCGAGAAGAAGGCCGGAGCCGACGAGATCAACGCTGCGATGAAGGCCGCCGCCGAGGGCGCGCTGAAGGGCATCCTCAAGTACTACGACGCCCCGATCGTCTCCTCCGACATCGTCACCGACCCGGCCAGTTCGATCTTCGACGCGGGTTTGACCAAGGTGATCGGCGATCAGGCTAAGGTCGTGTCCTGGTACGACAACGAATGGGGCTACAGCAACCGCCTCGTGGACCTCACTGATCTGGTAGGTAAATCGCTCTGATGACCGTTTCCACACTTTCCGACCTGCTGTCCGAGGGCGTCGAGGGCCGCACCGTGCTGGTCCGCAGCGACCTGAACGTGCCGCTCGACGACAACGGTGTGATCACCGACGCGGGCCGCATCACCGCCTCGGTGCCGACCCTCAAGGCGCTCGCCGAGGCGGGCGCCAAGGTGATCGTCACCGCGCACCTGGGCCGCCCCAAGGGCGCACCGGACCCGAAGTTCTCGCTCGCGCCCTTGGCGAAGGAGCTCGCGGAGCGCCTGGGCCGCAACGTCCAGCTCGCCGGCGACGTGGTGGGGCAGGACGCCCTCGCCCGCGCGGAGGGCCTCACCGACGGTGACGTGCTCCTGCTGGAGAACGTGCGTTTCGACCCGCGCGAGACCAGCAAGGACGACGCGGAGCGCGAGGCGCTCGCCCGCGACCTCGCCGAACTCGTCGACGTCTCCTCGCACGCCGGTGAGGGAGCCTTCGTCTCCGACGGCTTCGGTGTGGTGCACCGCAAGCAGGCCTCCGTGTTCGACGTGGCGAAGCTGCTCCCGGCGTACGCCGGCGGCCTCGTCGAGGCCGAGGTCCGGGTGCTCGCGCAGCTCACGGAGAACCCGTCGCGCCCGTACGCCGTGGTGCTCGGCGGCTCGAAGGTCTCCGACAAGCTCGGTGTGATCCGCGCGCTGGCCCCCAAGGTCGACACCCTGGTGATCGGCGGCGGCATGGCCTTCACCTTCCTCGCGGCGCAGGGCTACTCCGTGGGCACCTCGCTGCTCCAGGAGGACCAGATCGAGACCTGCAAGCAGCTGCTCGAGGAGTTCGGCGACGTGCTGCACCTGCCGGTCGACGTCGTGGTCGCGGACGCCTTCGCCGCCGATGCCGCGTCGAAGACGGTGGCTGCGGACGCGATCGAGGACGGCTGGATGGGCCTGGACATCGGCCCGGAGTCCGCGCGGCGCTTCGGGGCCGTGCTGACCGAGGCGAAGACGGTGTTCTGGAACGGTCCGATGGGCGTCTTCGAGTTCCCGGCTTTCGCCGCCGGTACCAAGGCCGTCGCGGAGTCCGTCATCAGGGCCACGTCGGGCGGCGCGTTCACCGTCGTCGGCGGCGGGGATTCGGCGGCCGCCGTGCGCACGCTCGGCCTCGACGAGGACGGCTTCAGCCACATCTCGACCGGCGGCGGCGCGTCGCTGGAGTACCTCGAGGGCAAGGAGCTCCCGGGGCTGCAGGTCCTGGAAAGGGGCTAGTCATGAGTCGCAAGCCGCTCCTCGCCGGCAACTGGAAGATGAACCTCAACCACCTCGAGGCGATCGCGGTGGTCCAGAAGCTGGCGTTCACCCTGCCGGACAAGTACTTCGCGCACGTCGACGTGACGGTCATCCCGCCGTTCACCGATCTGCGCTCGGTGCAGACCGCCGTCGACGGTGACGACCTGAAGATCACCTACGGCGCGCAGGACCTCTCGCCGCACGACTCCGGCGCCTACACCGGCGACATCTCCGGCGCCTTCCTGGCCAAGCTGGGGTGCACCTACGTGGTGGTCGGGCACAGCGAGCGCCGCACGATCCACGGCGAGACGAACGAGATCGTCCTCGCCAAGACCAAGGCGGCGCTGCGGCACGGGCTCACGCCCATCGTGTGCATCGGCGAGGGCCTGGACATCCGCGAGCAGGGCACGCACGTCGCGTACAACGTGGAGCAGCTCAAGGGCTCCGTCGCCGGTCTCACCGCCGACGAACTGGCCAAGATCGTGATCGCCTACGAACCCGTCTGGGCGATCGGAACGGGCAAGGTCGCCACCCCGCAGGACGCGCAGGAGGTGTGCGCGGCGGTGCGTGCCACGATCGCCGAGCTCGGCGGCGCCGAGGTCGCCGCGGGGATCCGTGTGCTGTACGGCGGCTCGGTGTCGAGCAAGAACGTCGGCGAGCTCGTCGCCCAGACCGATGTCGACGGTGGCCTCGTGGGCGGCGCCTCGCTCAAGCCGGACGAGTTCGCCGCGCTGAGCGCGATCGCCGCCGGCGGACCGCTCTGACGCGGGCGCGCCGAGCGCCCTGACCGTCGACCGACGACCGGAAGGTACACTGGATCCTCGTGGAAACATTGCAGCTGGTGCTGAAGATCGCCATCCTCGTGCTGAGCCTGCTGCTGGTGGTGCTCGTCCTGCTCCACCGTGGCAAGGGCGGCGGCCTGTCGTCGCTGTTCGGCGGCGGTGTGCAGTCATCGCTCTCGGGCTCGTCGGTGGTGGAGAAGAACCTCGACCGGGTCACGATCTTCGTCGGTGTCGTCTGGACCGTGTGCATCATCGGCGTCACACTGAGCATCAAGCTCAGTTCCTGACGCGATCGACCGAACGCGGACGGCGCCCCGAACCCCACGGTTCGGGGCGCCGTCGTCGTTCTCGCGACCGATGCAGTATCTCCGCCCTCGGGCGGACGACGCGGGTGCCTCGGGTCGGTACTGTCGGCCCCATGACTGAGGCGGTTCTACGCGATGAGCAGGCGACGGTGCTGGAGTTCCTCGCGGACATGGCGGACGGGCGGGCGGAGGACGCCGTCGCCGCATTCGCCGATGACGTGGTGTACACGAACGTCGGCCTGGCCACCCTGCGGGGCCGCGACCGAGCGGGCCGCGTGATCCGCCTGCTCGCCAGGCCCGGGCTCGGGTTCGGCGTGGAGGTCACCTCCATCGCGTCCGACGGTGCCGTGGTCCTCACCGAGCGCATCGACGAGCTGCGAGTGGGTCCCTTGGCCGTCCGGTTCTGGGTGTGCGGCCGGTTCGATGTGCGCGACGGCCGCATCGCGGTGTGGCGCGACTACTTCGACAACGTGGACGTGTTCAAGGGCCTCGTGCGTGGCGTGCTGGCGCTGGCGATCCCCGCTGTGCAGCGGAAGATGACACCGCTGCAGCGCTGAACCGTCTTCCTGTCGGGGCTGATTCCTCGGACACGCTGCGCTTCCGCTCAGTAGGGCGGCGGTCCGTCGAACGACGGGGCCGGGCGCGGCGTCGGCAGGCCGATGACGCGCATGATGCCGTCCTCGACTTTGCTGGCTCCTGTGTTTCGACGTTCATGTTCTGCTTCGAGGGCCGCGATGTTCGCCTGGCGGAGTCGTTCTCGGCGGGCGTGTTCGCGTTGGAGGCGGGTGCGACCGCCGGGCCGCGTCTGCTCCCCTGCTCCGTGCGGCGCTCCCGATGGTGTTGTGGGGGTGTCCCATTGGATGCGGGTGAGGTCGGGGAAGAGGGTGAGCATGATGCCGGTGGGGTCGACGATGTAGCGCCGTCCGTCGGGTGATGTCCAGAGG